>CAYPYQ010000372.1:0-11148 GCA_964414735.1 uncultured Hydromonas sp. | reverse complement strand
TTCCGCCGGAATCGGCAGGTTTTTTTCTTCGACCAGCCAGACCATTCCAGCCGTAAGCGCTGCCGCCGAAGGGCTTGGCAGCCCTTGGAAATAACGCTTGTCGATCACGTCGGTGTTGATGTTAAACCGCGCCAGACGCAGAGCCGCACAAACGGCGTACACAAACGCGACGATCAGCCCCAAACGCCCCGTACCCAAACCATGCAACTGCCATTCGTACACGACCAACGCCGGCGCAACACCGAATGAAACCATATCGGCGAGGCTGTCGTACTGCTCACCGAAGGCACTTTGGGTATTGGTCAGGCGGGCAACACGGCCATCCATGCCGTCCAGTACCATCGCACAGAAAATCGACACGGCCGCAATATTGAACTCATGATTCATAGCCTTGACGATGGCAAAAAAGCCGGCAAACAAGGCTGCCGTGGTGAAGGCGTTTGGCAGCAGGTAGATCGCACGATGGCGCGCGGGGATGTGCCCCGCCTCTCGACCGTATTCGTCAATCACCTTGATGTCTGAATGTTGATCAGTCATGTTTGTCCTCAGTCGGAGCGGCTGTTTCAGTCACAGGGGCAGCCGAATGATCAGCTAATGTGGCCAAAATTGTGGTGGTTGCAGACACTTTGTCGCCAATCGCCACACGCGGCATGGCATCCAGAGGCAAGTATATGTCCACACGTGAGCCAAAGCGGATAAAGCCGTAGCGTTCACCACGTTTGGCCTGATGACCCACGCCTACATAACACAGAATGCGACGCGCGATCAGACCGGCAACCTGCACCGAGGTGACGGTTTGCCCATCGGCGGTGTGCAGCACCAGCGCATTGCGCTCGTTTTGCTCAGAAGCTTTGGACAAATCGGCATTGAAAAATTTGCCGGGGAAGTATTGTGCCTTGACCACGGTGCCATCCACCGGCATGCGGTTGGAGTGCACGTTAAAAACGTTCATGAATACGCTGATTTTCAGCGCTTCGCGTTCGGCGTACACATCGTAGACTTTATCCACGACAATCACGCGGCCATCCGCCGGTGACAAAACCGCATTCGCCGCGCTCGGAATATCACGCGCCGGATCACGGAAAAATTGGATCACAAATGCGGCGATGATGTAGAACGGCCACGCCCAGCCAAAGCCGCCCAGCATATGGATGAATAAAGCGAGGAATACCGCGATACCGATGAAAACCCAGCCTTCTTTGGCGAAAATCGGATGCGGATAATGGGATGCTGACATAAAAAACTCTCTTGCTCAATAATCACTGGCATCATAGCGGATAAAACACAAGCATGACACCAAACCGTGATTGTAGGTAAATGATATCGGAGACATACGACCATTTTATGACCTGTTGCGCGTCAACCCAATCGTTGCATCCGTCAGCCGTTATTTTACTTGATTTTACCCCTGTCTCCTAAGAAAACGCATTCCATATCCCAGAATCATACCGTTATATTATGTAGATTCCTGTTCAAAAGCCGTGTGGAACAGTGATAAAATGGCAAGTCAAAAAATTCTACCTTTTGGCTTAATTTCTAAAAAATTTTGAATATTTCAGCCAAATCTTCGTAATTTTTGATTTCTTTTTTTATTTTTCTAACAATTCTTATCATGACGCAAACCAATAATCATACGCAGCGCAGTGGTTTTTCCTCCGGCTTCGGCGTACTGGCCGCCACCTTGGGCTCCGCCGTCGGCTTGGGTAATATTTGGATGTTCCCTTATCAAACCGGCGTGGGTGGCGGCGCAGGCTTTTTGCTCATTTATTTACTCGCCACATTGCTGGTCGGCCTGCCGCTGATGATTACGGAAATCAGCCTCGGGCGCACCACGCGTACCGATCCGGTGAATGTCTTTCGCACCATCGCGCCGAAAACGCACTGGTGGCTGGTCGGCCTGTCCGGCACGGTGGCTGCGCTGTTGATTATGTCATTTTATTCAGTGGTGGTTGGCTGGGTATTTACCTACGTTGGTAAAGGTCTGACCGGTACGCTGCTGTCCGATGACAAAACCCATCTGGCCGAAGCTTTCGGCAGTATGGTTGGCAATCCGACCACATCGCTGCTGATGCAGTGGCTGGTTTTGCTGGTGGTCGGCGGGATTTTGCTGCTGGGTGTGACCAAAGGGATTGAAGCGGTGACCAAACGCTTGATGCCACTGCTGTTTGTCCTGCTGCTGATCGTCGCTCTGACCAGCCTGTCTTTGCCGAACGCGATGGCGGGTGTGAAATTTCTGTTTTTGCCCGATTGGAGCAAAATCAACTCGACTGTGATTTTCACTGCGCTCGGACTGGCATTTTTCAAGCTCTCGCTCGGTATCGGTTCGATGATGATTTACGGCAGTTATTTCCGCGCGGAGCAAAATATCCCGAAAACCGCATTGACCGTGATGTTGGCGGATTTGACCGTGTCCTTGTTGGCCGGTTTGGCGATTTTCCCTGCAGTATTCTCATTCGGCTTCAATCCGGCAGGTGGTCCGAGTTTACTGTTCAAAACCATTCCGGCGGTGTTCGTGCACATGCCTTTGGGTCAAGTTCTCGGCGCGATGTTCTTCATCCTGACCGCGATGGCCGCCATCGGCGCGATGCTCTCGATCGTGGAGGTGCCCGTTGCGGTATTGCACGAACGTCTGAACTGGACACGTGCGCGCTCGATTTTGGCGGTGATGTTGGTATTGTTATTACTGGGCGGGATGTGCGCACTGTCCAACAGTTCGCTCGCGGATGTGACAATTTTTGGCAAAAATGTATTCGATGCCTTTGACTTCGTGGCGAGTAAACTGATGATGCCTTTAAATGGCCTGGCTACCTGCATCTTCGTCGCGCTGAATTGGCGCAAAGCGGATTTTGTCCGCGCCATCAGCAATAATGGCACGCTCAATAACACCCCTCTGCTGGAAAAACTCTACCTTGTCGTAACCAAAATCTCGCCGCTGCTCATTATCGTGATTTTGGTCTATGGCCTTTTACCAAAAAAATAATTCGTTACTAACCAACTGATTTTTCAGACAAAGCCGGTGGATTTTTATCCATCGGTTTTTTTATGAGACCCTTCAATTTTTCCAAAATTTGCTACTTGCATCCCTATTTGATCGTTATACTTAGCTCCAAAGGTAATTGAATTTTTCACTCAACAAAGAAGGAGGCTGAACATGACTACGATGAAAGCTGCTGCATTCTTGGGTAAAGGTCGGATTGAAATTATCGAGAAAAAGGTTCCTGATGTCGGCCCGAACGACGCTCTGGTACGCATCACAACCACCACAATCTGTGGAACGGACGTTCATATTCTCAAAGGCGAATACCCGGTCAAAGAAGGACTGACCGTCGGACACGAACCAGTCGGTATCATCGAAAAACTGGGCAGCAACGTCAAAGGCTATCAAGAGGGTCAGCGCGTGATCGCTGGCGCCATTTGCCCAAGCTTCACCTCCTACGCCTGCCAAGACGGATTCCCATCACAAGACGGCTCCTATCTGCTGGACGAAGACGGCAAATGCTCCTGCCACGGCTACAAAGCCACGGCAGGCTGGCGCTTTGGCAACATGATTGACGGCACACAAGCCGAATACGTGCTGGTACCCGATGCGCAGGCCAACCTCGCACCGATTCCGGACGGACTGACGGACGAAGAAGTCCTGATGTGTCCGGACATCATGTCCACCGGTTTTAAAGGCGCGGAAAATGCGGACATCCGTATTGGCGACATCGTTGCAGTGTTCGCTCAAGGCCCGATCGGCCTGTGCGCTACCGCAGGTGCGCGTCTGCGCGGAGCCAGTGTCATCATCGCGGTCGATGGTAACGATGCCCGTCTGGAAATGGCGAAAAAACTCGGCGCAACCGTCACCCTGAACTTCACCAAAGTCGATATCGTCGATGAAGTGATGAAACTCACCGGTGGCCGCGGCGTGGATGCCAGCATTGAATGTTTGGGACTGCAAGCCACATTTGAGCAAGCACTCAAAGTGCTCAAACCAGGCGGCACTTTATCGAGTCTGGGCGTTTATTCGCAAGACTTGACCATCCCGATGGCGCATTTTGCCGCCGGTTTGGGCGACCACACCATCCGCACCGCGCTCTGCCCGGGCGGTAAAGAACGCATGCGCCGCCTAATGAACGTGGTGCAAAGTGGCGGCGTAGACCTCAAACCATTGGTGACGCACACCTACAAGCTGGACAACATCGTCGAAGCATACGATCTGTTTGCCCACCAACGTGACGGCGTACTGAAAATCGCGATTAAACCGTAAACATTAAGCCATAAACATGTGCTACAACCATAAAAAAGGTGCTCTTGAGCACCTTTTTTATGGCACTCACTTATCCGAGGCCGACGGTTTAGGCACCATCTTGGGCGAATCGTCGTCAGCGGCCGCTTCCCAGTCTAACCAATCCTCACCGAACAACTCCACCGGGTGTGGCGTGCGTTCCGAGCCGTTGCCACAGGCCAGCTCGTTTTTCGAGCACAGTTTGTCGCAGCCCCAGCAAATGCGCTCGGGGTGTTTGGGATGAGTGGGTAAAGGTCGAGCCATATATTTTTCTAAATCGAATTCAGTCAATGATCTATTAACCATAGAACCAACAACGGAATCAGATTAAACAGCAAAATACCGATTTTATACACCGCCATGGCTGCATAATGAATCGCATCAAACTGCGTATCGCTTAGGTGAAACCAACGCCGATGCAGCCCCAGCAGCCAATCATGCCGCCAGATGAATACGCCGAACCAAACCAACAGCACAGCATAATTGAGCAATAAATTCCAGAGTAGGAATTGTGTCATCCATTGCGCATTCATACCATCCTCCTTTCGTTGGAGTTCAGATATTTTCGGTACACCTGGATCAAGCACTCGTTTTCACTGCTCATTCGTTTTCATGCCATACGAGCAGCCGACCAGAGTTTTCCCCGGATGACTACTGACGGTCGACAGCTCTCGTCTCACCTCTTGCCACATCAGCAGATCATCGATATACGGCTCCGGCTCGGTTTTGCTAATCAGCTTCGAGGCCAGAATTTTTTCCCCTTGCTGATAGGCGATAGCCAAACCCAAGCGTTTGGCCAACTGCGCGGGATCCGGCTCATCCACCAGCGCCATGATGCCGGATGAGGTGAACGCGATCCGCCGCGTGTCGTAGCCATAAGCCGTAATCGGCGTCGGCAGCTCGTACTCATAGATGAATGGGTTATCCTGAGTAATGCGTTTGATTTTTAGCCGTGCTTTGTAACGCGCCTGCTGAAAGTCACCCATCACAAAACTCAGGTATTCCGGCGCGGCGGTGCGACACTCGATCATCGCCGCCCAATCTGGCGCTTGGCGCAACGTGAGCGGTGTTTTGGCCTGCACCCCATTGGGCAGACCCAACACGCCACCGACGACGGCCACAGCCGCCATTCGCCTCCAATCAATCATACGCCTGCCTCCCCAATCTATTTTTCATGAGCGTACAGCACCGAATTATTTCGCACGCACCGCGATGTAAAAATTCACGCGCATTTGCTCACGACCTTGTACCAACTCTGGTTCGGCCACATCGGCTCCTTTTGCGCGCATATTCGGTGCAGCTGCCATAACGGCGTATTCGCGTCCGCCATAGCCACCGCACGGATTATTCGGCATGATGTTCATATGGGCAATGCGCCACGCGCCCACCGGCTGACCAAACGCTCGGGCAACCGTGGCAATGCGCGCTTTCACATCGGCGAAGGCTTCATCATTGAGCTTTTGCTCGGCGGCACGGCGACCTTCGGGACTGAGATAGGAGTTCATATTGCTCACGTTGACACCCATGGTCTGCAATTTTGAGGCAAGCTCGGCCATATCGTTCAGATTCTTACCGGTCAGCGAAAATGACTGCTGCACCTGCCATTTATTAAGCAGCTTGCCATCGTCATCACGCTCCTGCGAGGTGTTGTAACTTTGGTTTTCGACCGTCACGCTACGGTATTGTTTGATCAACTGCATTGCTTGGCTCATGGTGCGATTGACTTTGTCCGCGGCCTGCACTTTGTCGCGCTCGTTGGCAGAAAAATCGACATTCATCATCGCTGCATCGTGCATGACCATTTTCTCCGCGCTGGCGCACATCTCGACCAATGAGCCGTTTTGATTGATGGCGACGGTTTCGGCCTGCGCCACACCGTATGCCAAGGACAAACCGCTTAACCCCGCTGCTGCCAACCATTTTGCTGTGTTCATTGGAAACTTCCTGTTCTTAAAAAACGATGGGAGTACAAGCTTAAGCCTGTACTCCCATTGTAATGCGTGACTCTGACGGGCGTTGACGTTTTTTGTTCAACGCTTGTCATCTGCGAGTCGTCATTAGTTTTTGCTTTGATCAACCAGTTTGTTTTTACCGATCCAAGGCATCATCGCGCGCAGTTTGCCACCCACTTGCTCGATTTGGTGCTGTTCGGTCAAATGACGGCGTGACACCATAGTTGGTGCGCCCGCTTTGTATTCGAGGATGAAGCTCTTAGCGTATTCGCCAGTCTGAATGTTTTTCAGAGCTTGACGCATGGCTTTGCGAGATTCTTCGTTGATCACTTGCGGACCGGTCACGTATTCGCCGTACTCAGCGTTGTTAGAAATCGAATAGTTCATGTTGGCGATACCACCTTCGTAGATCAGGTCAACGATGAGTTTCAATTCGTGCAAACATTCGAAATACGCCATTTCAGGGGCGTAACCGGCTTCCACCAAGGTTTCAAAGCCCATTTTCACCAATTCAACCGCGCCACCGCACAATACGGCTTGCTCACCGAACAAGTCGGTTTCGGTTTCTTCACGGAATGTGGTTTCGATGATGCCCGCGCGACCGCCACCGTTGGCAGACGCGTAGGACAAGGCGATGTCGCGTGCCGCGCCGGATTTGTCTTGCTCAACCGCGATCAGGTGCGGCACACCGCCACCTTGGCTGTACGTACCGCGCACGGTGTGACCCGGTGCTTTTGGCGCAACCATGATGACGTCCAAATCAGCGCGTGGCACGACTTGGTTGTAAATGATATTAAAGCCGTGGGCGAAGGCCAAAGCCGCGCCTTGCTTGATGTTCGGTGCGACCTCAGCGTTGTACACACTGGCGATTTGCTCATCCGGCAGGAGCATCATGACGATATCCGCGCCTTTAACCGCTTCAGCCACTTCTTTCACCGGCAAACCGGCGTTTTCCGCTTTGGCCCAAGACGCGCCACCTTTACGCAAACCCACGGTCACTTTCACGCCGCTTTCGGTCAGGTTCAACGCGTGTGCGTGGCCTTGTGAACCGTAGCCGATAATGGTTACTTGTTTGCCTTTAACCAATGACAAATCACAATCTTTATCGTAAAAAACTTTCATTTTTATCCCTTGTTAAAAAATTAAATGTTTTATTTGTACCGCATTTTGTAAATGCCGCCCGCACATCTCACGCTCACGGCCAGCATTTTAACCCCATCACACGCGCAAGCCTCGCTCGCCGCGCCCAATGCCCGAAGGACCTGTACGTACGGTTTCGAGAATCAGGCCACGATCAATCGCTTGTAAAAACGAGTCGTTCTTCGCCAAATTGCCCGTTACCTCAATTGTAAAGGCTTTATCGGTCACGTCAAGAATCCGCCCGCGGAAGATGTCCGCAAGACGTTTAAGCTCCTCGCGATCTTTACCCACCGCACGCACTTTCACCATCAGCAATTCGCGCTCGACAAATGGGCCGTCTGTGAGGTCTTGCACCTTATACACCTCGATCAGACGGTTCAAATGTTTGGTGATCTGCTCCAACACTTCATCCGAGCCGGATGAGGTGATGGTCATGCGCGATAAAGTCGGATCCTCGGTTGGCGCCACGATCAGACTTTCGATGTTGTAACCACGCGAAGCGAACAAACCCACGACTCGCGACAATGCACCCGATTCATTTTCGAGCAATACAGAAATAATGTGTCTCATATTATTCTCCTCGCTTGAAATGTGGACCGGCAGATTGCAAAACCTCGACTGGCGGACGCAACAGCATCTCGGACATGCCTTTACCGGCCTGAACCATCGGGAATACGTTTTCCGACGGATCGACTTGAAAGTCGATGAACACCAAGCGATCTTTCATCGCCAAAGCTTCTTTCAAAGCGCCTTCTACATCGGCATCGCGCTCAACGCGCATACCGACGTGACCATAGGCTTCAGCCAGTTTCACGAAATCCGGCAAAGCATTGAAATAGGTTTGCGAATAGCGCTCGTCATAAATCAGCTCCTGCCATTGACGCACCATGCCGAGGTAACCGTTATTCAAACTGAGAATCTTGATCGGCAGATTGTATTCTTTACAGGTCGACAGCTCTTGGATACACATCTGTACCGAGCCTTCGCCCGTGATGCAGCATACGTCCGCATCCGGATGCAGCTTTTTCACACCCATCGCATACGGAATGCCCACACCCATCGTACCCAAACCACCCGAATTAATCCAACGGCGTGGTTTTTCAAACGGATAGTACTGCGCGGCGAACATCTGATGCTGCCCCACGTCTGAGGTAATAAACGCATCACCATGGGTCAAACGGTGCAGGGTTTCAATCACTTTTTGCGGTTTGACCAATGTGCTGGAGCGGTCATAGCTCAAGCTGTCAACCGCACGCCAGTCATTGATCTGCGTCCACCATTTTTCGATTTTGGCTGGATTGGCTTGGTAGTTCATTTCGCGCAATTGCGCCAGCATGTCGGTCAAAACGTCTTTCACGTCGCCCACGATCGGCACATCCGCACGCACACGCTTGGAAATGGATGATGGATCCACATCAACATGAATAATTTTGCGCGCCACTTGACCGAAGTGCTTCACATTACCGACCACACGATCATCAAAGCGCGCGCCCACGGCCAAAATCACGTCCGCGTGCTGCATCGCCATATTCGCTTCGTAGCAGCCATGCATCCCCGGCATACCGATGTAATTCGGAGACGACGCACGATAACCGCCCAAGCCCATCAGTGTATTCACGCATGGCATACCCACGGCATCAACCAACGCATTCAATTCCGGTGCGGCATTGGACAAAATCACGCCGCCGCCGGTGTAAATCACCGGACGCTCGGCGTTAATCAACAGATTCAGCGCCTTGCGAATTTGCCCCGAGTGGCCTTTGACCACCGGATTGTATGAACGCATTTGCACCGACTCTGGGTAGCCGTCGAATTTACATTTATTGTTGGAAATGTCTTTGGGAATATCGATCACGACAGGGCCCGGACGACCGGTTTTGGCGATATGAAACGCCTTTTTCACCGTCATCGCCAGTTGGCGCACGTCTTTGACCAAAAAATTATGTTTGACAATCGGACGCGTTACGCCGACGGCGTCGCATTCCTGGAACGCATCTTGACCGATCAGAGCGGTAGGTACCTGCCCTGAAATCACGACCAGCGGGATCGAGTCGTAGTACGCCGTGGCGATTCCCGTGACCGCATTGGTCAAACCCGGGCCGCTGGTGACCAAGCATACGCCAACTTCATTGCTCGAACGCGAATACGCATCCGCCGCATGAACCGCTGCCTGCTCATGGCGTACCAAAATGTGTTCAATGTCTGATTGTTGATGCAACGCATCATAGATATACAAAACAGAGCCGCCCGGATAGCCGAAAATATGCTTAACGCCTTCTGCTTGCAAACAACGAATTAATATTTCTGAACCTGTCAGTTCATGTGACATGATGAAGTCCTTTCAAGGTCAAACCCAATTCCTTACCTGAACGGTGAATGCCCGCATCTGCTTTGTTGTCGACTCGATCGCGTGTTTTCGTTCAAAAAACGTCCGCACGTCGTCTTGCCAACACCCCAACAAACCGGCCACATTCAATCCACAAGCAAGGTGCTTTGAAATTGATTGGCTGCGAATGAAGCGATTGTGTCGCCAACCCGCAAACAAGAATAAGCTGCCAAACCCTTGGATAAAGCGATTCGCACACTCATGAACCTATGACAATACTGAATTTATTCCTTTTGGTCAAGTATTTATCAGCGACCAACTCCAAAAAACCATCTATCCAAAACACAAAAACCACACATTTGAACAACTAAGTCTTTTTGGACAACCGAGCAAAACGTTCACGCCCCATGCGATAGGCCGCGACTTCAAAACGATTGTCCCAGTAATAATGTCGCCCGCGCAGCCACTGCCACAGACTTTCCAAACCATACGCAAACGGGAACAGCAATCCCCAGCGCATATACTGACGCACATGCTCGAATTCATGCGCACCGATGCCGCGCATCTTCCACGAATTGCGAAACAGCACCACATGCCCGAGCGTCATACCGTCCACCATGCCCAATGGCAAACGGCGCAACAGCCCATCCAGCGCACCGCCCCACACCGCCAGCGCCGTGGTATCACCATAGCGCACACGCGACCAGCGCACGCCGCCGCTCAAGCAACGCGCGCGCAAAATCCAAATCAATAACAATACGGGTAAAGTAATCGGCAACGCCCACAGCACGCCCAGCCAGCCCCCAATACGACGCATATTCACAACCGCTCGCCACCTTTTCTATTCACGCAATTCACCCCGCAGTGCACAAGGGATGTGCGATAATTCGCCCATCCATTTTACAATTTCTCATACGACACACATTATGTTCGCACGCATCACCGGCACCCTGATCGACAAAAAACCTCCGACCGTGGTCATAGACACGCCCGCAGGCATCGCCTACGAAATCGACGTGCCGATGAGCACATTATATACGCTCCCCGAGCTGGGGCAAAAAACCAGTTTGTATCTGCATCTGGCCATTCGTGAGGACGCACATGTGCTGTATGGTTTCGCCTCCGAATCCGAGCGCGCCAGTTTTCGCCAACTCATCAAAATCACCGGCATCGGCGCGCGCACCGCGCTGGGCATCCTCTCCGGCCTCTCCTCGGATGATTTGCAACAAGCCGTCGCCGCGCAAGACATCTCACGTCTAACCAGCATCCCCGGCATCGGCAAAAAAACCGCCGAGCGACTCGTGCTCGAGCTCAAAGACAAAGTCGCCAAGCTCTCGTTCGACCACAAAGCCGATAACGCCACGGTAGACACCTCCGCGCGCGTAGACGTCTACGCCGCATTGATCGCGCTCGGCTACGCGGAAAAAGAAATCAACCACGTACTGAAAAACTTCCCGAACGAT
>CAYPYQ010000371.1:0-3184 GCA_964414735.1 uncultured Hydromonas sp. | reverse complement strand
CAACGCCAGTCCGAGGTAAACCAGTATGCTGCGCCAGCGCATCCCCTGAATTTTGGCCAATACCATCATGGCCAACGACCATGCAACGACGGTATGCCATGCAACGGGGAAAGCCACACCGATGAAAAACAGCATGACGAGGACGAGCGTATGCGCGTCGTGCAAAGGTCGGGTGCGAATCGGTGCATCGCTGTGGGTGAGCAGCGGATTCATGCGGCCACCTCTGCGCTGGGTGTGACGCTGAGTTGGCCATCGCGGATTGCCCAAATTTGATCGGCAATGCTTTGCTGCAATTGCGCATCGTGGGTGATGACGATGAGTGCGTGACCGGCGGCTTTGAACGAGCGAATGAGCTGCGTGATGCGCTCGGCGTTCAGTGCATCTTGGCCAAACGTCGGTTCGTCTAAAACAATCAGCCCGCGTTGTAAAAATATCGGGAACAGCAGCGTTAGGCGGCGCTTTTGCCCTTCGGAAAGTTGGTGCGGTGAGTACTCTGCGCTGCCGCCCAAACCAAAATGCGCCAGCGTGCCGTCTATGTCACTGACACCCAGTTGTGTCAGCTCCTCCCTCACCGTGTCGAAGAAAAAATGACTATCGGGATGCTGAAATACGTACATCATTTGCTCGCGCGATTGGATGATCTGCGCGGGCGTATCGGTTGAGGTTTGATAGCTCATGCTGCATTTGCCCGCCAGTGGTTGGGTCATACCGGCCAATGTATTGAGCAGCGTGGATTTGCCCGAGCCGTTTTCGCCGCACAGCACGGCGCATTCGCCCGAGTGCAGCGTCGCGTTGGCAGTGAACAGCGGATGCTTTTTGTCATAGCCGACGGCGAGCTGTTCCAATGACAAAGTGATTTGTGCGGGCAGCGGTGGAGGCGTTGGCGTTAAATTGGATTCCCCGCGCAGCTGTTGCAAGGCTTGCGTGGTTTCATTCAACCAGCTTTCGGGTGTGCGTTGGCTCAATTGACCTTGAGCATCAATGTGCCAGCAGGTGTCGGCATATTCAGCGACTTGCATGTGGTGATCGACCAGCAGAATGCAGACGTGCTGTTTGAGTTCGTTGAGTAATTGATAAAACTCGCTGCGAATCGCTTCATCGAGAAAAGCAGTCGGCTCGTCCAGCAGCAATACTTTTGGCTCGGTGGCGAGCATGGAAGCGAGCAGCAGCCGTTGCGCTTGTCCGTGCGAGAGCTGCGCGGTCGGTGCGAATTCCATATCGCCCAGACCGTATTGCGCCAGCAGTGATTTTTTCGCATGCATTTGCTCGGGTGCGTACTGTCGATGCTCCATGCTGAAAAAGAATTCTTCGCCAACTCGCTCATGCACAATTTGCGTATGTGGATTTTGCGACAGGTAGAGCGCGTCACGCGCAATCGCCGGATTGCCTCCCTCCAGCGTGCCGTGGATGAACTCGGGATGCAGACCTTTGATGAGGTTGAGTAACGTCGATTTACCGCTGCCGCTCACGCCGGTGAGCCAGACCAAGCCGCGCTCGGGCAATAGGAGCGGCTCAGATAGCACAATGCCCGCACGAGTGCGGGCGTAGTGGAAAGCGAACGGTTCTAATCGCATGGATTTATCAGTATTCAGTCACGATCACGCGCAATTAAAAACCCATCCAGTAGGCCGGTTTTTACCAAACGCTTGCCCAGATAGCGGCTCAAAGCCGCGGCAAAAACCCAGCTGGAAATGATAAAAACCACCAGTTGAATTGCATTGAATGCGCTGGACAGATTTGCTTGCTCTTGGCTCAGATAATCGTAGCCAAAGCTGAACACAGCCGACATGGTTGCCGCCAGCAGCAGCACCATCCAGTTCCATTTGCGATACAAAAATAGCGCGAATATCAGCTCTGCGCCCAGACCTTGCACCAAGCCATAGATCAATGCGCTCATGCCCCACTGAGTGATGATGCCTTCCACGCCCGCAGCGACCAAAGAGCCGAACAGTGCCATGCCGGGTTTACGCACCATATAGCCGAAAAATACCGGTGCCATCAGCCAAAAGCCGTCTAAAGCACGTTTGATGCCCAGTGGTTTGAGCAAAGGTTCTTTCAAGAAGTCATAGACCAAAGTCCAAGCCCAATACGCCACGCCCATTGCAGCGGCCATGACGGCGACGGTCACCCATTCTTGTAAAGTGATGGAGCGAAACAGCGCAAACGGTGAACGAGATGAAATGGCAGATGAAGAAAATGATTGATTCATTTAGAGTCCTTTCCTACGCGAGCATTAACTCGACAGGTTCAAAGGGTATTTCTCAGGCCGAGTCGCCCCATGCGACTGACCACCCCCAGGTGTGCGATCTGATAGAAGATTGCAGAGGCGACATCATAGATAAGGGTGTGATAAAAGTCAAATTTCAATGGTCAAAATCAAACAGCACTGGCATAATTGCCCCGTTTGCAAATCAATGATTGCAAGCATCCGCTAGGGGTGTCGGACGTGTCCGGCTGAGAAATACCCTTTGAACCTGATCTGGGTTGGCCAGCGTAGGGAAGCGAAAAAGTCATATTCTTTTTCTCTGTTATATCTTCGCGGTTCAACTCGTTTTAACAGCTTTTTGAAAGAACGAGTATGACGAATCTAAATAAAACCTCCGAGTTACAAAATCATTTGACCGCTCATGAGCTGTGGCAAGATGTTTTGTCCGTGCGGGCGCAAGCGCCTTTGGTACACAACATCACCAACTGGGTCGTGATTAATTTCAATGCCAATGTGCTGCTGGCGATGGGCGCGTCGCCCGTGATGGCGCACGCTTGTGAAGAGGCCGCCGATATGGCGAATATCGCGCAGGCGTTGGTTTTGAATATTGGAACGCTCACTGCGGATAACGTTAAAGCCATGCTGCTGGCGCAAAAGCAAGCGCACGTGCGCGGCATTCCGGTTGTTTTAGACCCTGTGGGCGCAGGCGCCACGCCGTATCGCAATCAGGCATTGAGCGAAATCATCCAGGCCGGTCCACCCAGCATCATTCGTGGTAATGGCTCGGAAATCATGAGTGTCGCTGGTTTGTCTGTGACGACGAAAGGTGTGGACAGCGTGATGGCATCGGATCAGTCTCTGGAGGCGGCATTGGCTCTGGCAAAACGCATTGAGGGCGTGGTGTGCGTTTCTGGCGAAACCGATTATATTATTGATGCGCATGGGCAAGTCGCGATGCTGCGTAACGGTGATGTGTGG
>CAYPYQ010000370.1:0-1399 GCA_964414735.1 uncultured Hydromonas sp. | reverse complement strand
ACGGTTTGGCACACTATGAAATGGACGTTTTGGTTTGCTTTTTTCTGGATCATTTCTGTTCCTGCATATGTGCTGGCCGGTGCGGGTGCGCTGCTGCATGGCGGCATCATCGCGCGCTACAATCAAAAGGTTTTTACGCTCGATGCACTTGCCGATCATGCCACGCATGAGGAGTTTGAAACCATTGCCGAACGGCACAATGTGAATTTGTTTGTCTTGGGTGTGGCGGTGACCCTACTCGGTGCGTTGCCAACATTTGTTTGGGTTGGTTCCGTATTGGGCTTGGCTTTGTTGCCGGTGACGGCAATTTTATCGGTGCTGACCTTTACCGCGCTGTTTACTTATTGTGGTTTGGCATACAGTTTGTATTGTTTGCAGGCGTTGCAGGATTTACGCCAAGAGCGTGGTGCGGCGGTGCAATCCTTGCCTAGTGAAACTGTGACTCCCGCAACGCCGATGGTTACGGTTCTTCCTACGTCTGATGTTGTTAACGATCAAACCGCAGAAAAACATACAACACAGGAGCCTAAACCATGAAATTTGGCTTGATGATTATCGGTGATGAGATTGTGCAGGGTACGCGAGTGGATGCGCATTTTCCGGCAATCAAGCAGATGCTGGCCGAACGCGGTCTGCGGCTGGCTTGGATCGAATATGTGTGTGATGATCGGGCGGATTTGGTGAAACGGCTTAAACGCAGTTTCGCTGAATCCATACCGGTTTTGGTAACCGGTGGTATTGGTGCGACGCCGGACGATCACACACGGCAAGCGGCAGCAGAGGCTTTGGGTTTACCGATGACACTCAATTCAGAAGCGGTGGCGCTGATCGACGCGGCGGCACAAAAACGGGGCGAGACGGACTTTGAGAGTACGACGCATCAACAGCGTCGCCAAATGGGGCATTTTGTCATCGGCGCACAGTTGATTCCCAATAGTTTTAATGGCATTGCAGGTTTTAGTATTCAACAGCATTACTTTATGCCGGGGTTTCCGGTGATGGCGCATCCGATGGTGGCGTGGATTTTAGATACCTATTATCGCGATTGGTTTTTCAAAGATGGTTTTGCGCAGCGCTCGTGCATGGTGTATGACTTGCAAGAGTCACAGATTGCACCGTTGATGGAGGCGATTGAGCGTAATTATTCGGGGGTGCAAACGTTTAGTTTGCCGACGTTGGGGCACTATGGCGAGATCAAACGTTACAGCATTGAGTTGGGTGTGAAAGCAGAGGGTGGTGCGGCGGAATCGCTGGATGTGGCGTGGAATCGGCTGCTTCAACAGGTGCAGGCGATTGGTGGAAAACTGGCGTAGGTTCGTGCAGGGTTCTGTAAACAACAAGGTTCAATGAATACACATTGAACCTTGTTGTTTGACGGTATGATTAATTTAGTCTTTAA
>CAYPYQ010000369.1:0-1684 GCA_964414735.1 uncultured Hydromonas sp. | reverse complement strand
TCATTCAAGAGTGACATTTAAAAGCATGGTTATTTTTGAAAAAACACATGAGCAACATTGTAACGAAAAAAGGTAGCAGTAACAGCTCGGAACGGCGGTCTATCCCGTGATTCTGAACTGGTCAATCACCCAATACAGTGTCAGAAACTGGAGAAAAATATATGAGACTCACCACCAAAGGACGATTTGCTGTGACCGCATTATTGGATGTGGCGCTGACATCGGGCGAAGCGCCGGTTAGCTTGTCCGCCGTGTCTGAACGACAAGAGATTTCCCTGTCGTATTTGGAGCAGCTGTTTGGCAAGCTGCGTCGTCATGGATTGGTCAATAGTGTCCGTGGTCCGGGCGGTGGTTATACCTTGGCGCGTCCGATGTCGCAGATCACGGTGGCTGATATCGTCGTGGCGGTGGATGAGCCGATGGATGCGCGCCAGTGCGAGGGCAAAGAGGACTGCAAGGGCGGTCAAAAATGCATGACGCACCATCTGTGGATGGATTTGAACCATAAAATGTTCAATTATCTGTCGTCGGTATCGCTGGCCGATCTGGTGCGTGAGCAGCATCAGCGCAATGAATTACACGAGCAGTCACAAAAACTGCATCAGCGCAAAACGGTGCTGCACAGCGCAGTGGTATAAACGCAGTACACAACGATCAAACTCAACAATTTAATACGAATGAACAAGAGGATTTTATGAGTACGAAAAACATGCCGATTTATATGGACTACTCTGCGACCACGCCGGTTGATCCGCGTGTGGCACAGAAAATGATTCCATATATCACCGAGCATTTTGGCAATCCGGCGTCACGCTCGCACCCGTATGGTTGGGAGGCGGAAGAGGCGGTGGAGGAAGCGCGCGGTCAGATTGCGGCATTGGTCAACGCCGATCCACGCGAAATCGTGTTCACCTCGGGCGCAACCGAGTCGGATAACCTCGCGCTCAAAGGTATTGCCGAGTTTTACCAAGACCGTGGCAAACACATCATCACCGTGAAAACCGAGCACAAAGCGATTCTCGATACAGCACGCGAGTTGGAGCGCAAAGGTTTTGAAGTGACCTATCTGGATGTGCTGGAAAACGGTTTGATTGATTTGGAAGTGCTCAAAGCGACGATTCGCCCCGATACCATTTTAGTGTCCGTGATGATGGTGAATAACGAAATCGGCGTGATTCAGGACGTCGCGACCATCGGCGAAATCTGTCGCGAACGCGGTGTGTTTTTCCACGTTGATGCGGCGCAAGCGACCGGTAAAGTCGAGATTGATTTGCAAACCCTCAAAGTCGATTTGATGAGCTTTTCCGCGCACAAAACCTATGGGCCGAAAGGCATCGGTGCGCTGTATGTGCGTCGCAAACCGCGCGTGCGTCTGGAAGCGCAAATGCACGGCGGCGGCCATGAGCGCGGGATGCGCTCGGGTACATTGGCGACACATCAAATCGTCGGTATGGGCGAAGCGTTCCGCATCGCCAAAGAAGAAATGGATGTAGAAAACGCGCGCATCAAAGCATTGCGTGATCGTCTGTGGGCAGGGCTGTCCACGATGGAAGAAGTGCATGTCAATGGCGACATGAATCAACGCGTACCGCACAACTTGAACGTGAGCTTTAACTTCGTCGAAGGCGAATCGCTGATGATGGCGATCAAGGACGTTGCGGTATCGTCCGGTTCGGCGTGTACT
>CAYPYQ010000368.1:0-4117 GCA_964414735.1 uncultured Hydromonas sp. | reverse complement strand
TCATTTTTATGCCTTGTTTTTTTTGACGCAAAGTCTGAAACTGCCTGCACCGCAGGCGCAACTGTTGATGATCATTGCGCTATTTTTGGCCTTACCGAGTTTTGTTTTTTTTGCCAGTTTGTCGGATCGAATGGGGCGTCGACCGATTATGATTACGGGCTGCTTTTTGGCGGCTTTGTTGTATTTTCCGATGTTCAAGGCGTTGGCGTTTGTGGTCAATCCGGCGCTCAATCAGGCACAGGAGCGTGCGCCGGTGGTGGTTTTGGCTGATCCGGCGCGTTGTTCTTTTCAGTTGAATATGCTCAATACCAATGCGCGTAATGTGCAGTCGTGTGATATTGCTAAGGCATATTTGACTCAATCGGGTGTCGCTTATAGTAATCAGGTTGCCCCTCCTGGAATGGTCGCTCAGGTGCTCATTGGCAAGGAAGTGGTTGAGGCCTATGAAGGCGGGCAAATCAATTCACGGCAAAATAGTGTGTTGTTTAAACAGAATATTCAGGCGGCCTTAAGCCGAGCGGGCTATCCTTTGCAAGCAGATCATGACTCGGTCAGTGAGTTTTGGGTGATTTTGATTCTGTGGGCGATGCTTATTCCCGTGGCGATGGTGTATGCGCCGATGGTGGCTTTGCTGGTGGAAATCTTTCCGACGCGGATTCGTTATACCTCGATGTCTTTGCCTTACCATATCGGCAACGGTTGGTTCGGCGGGATTTTGCCGACGGTGGCGTTTGCGATGGTCGCGGCGACGGGAAACGTGTTTTTTGGACTGTGGTATCCGATTGCGGTGGCGTTGATTGCTGGAATTTTGGGGTATTGGGTTCGTTTGCCTAAAGTGGATGGATGAGCAGATGCATGTTGTCGATGAATTATAATGCTACTTTGCTTGGTGAATATTTGTGTGATGCCCGAGAATGGGCTTTTTTTTGGAATGAGGGATTATGGATTTTTTGGCAATGGCGCAGGCGGCAATCATGGGGATTGTCGAGGGATTGACAGAGTTTTTGCCGGTCTCAAGTACAGGACATTTGATTTTAACCAGTTCTCTGCTGGGGTTGCATGGGGATTTCTGGGAGTCGTTTGATATGGCGATTCAGTTCGGCGCGATTATTGCGGTGATCTGGGAATTTCGTGCGCGTATCGTGAAAGTGCTGGAAGGAATGTGGCAGCGAAACCCAGCGGATTGGCGTTTTGCAATCAATGTGATTGTTGCGTGTATTCCAGCGAGTTTGTTGGCGTTGTTATTTGAGAAACAGATCAAGGGTTTTTTGTTCAACGCAGTGTCGGTGGCGATTGCACTGATCGTCGGTGGCTTGATTATTTTGTGGGCGGAACGTCGACAAACGCCGGATGCGGTACGTGTACACAGCATGGAGGAGATGACGGTGCTGGATGCGTTGAAGGTCGGTATCGCACAAATCGCCGCATTGATTCCAGGTACGTCGCGTTCGGGTTCTACGATTATCGGCGGGATGTTGTTTGGTTTGAGTCGCCAGACGGCCACGCAGTTTTCTTTTTTCTTGGCGATTCCTATTTTGTTTGCAGCATCGGCAAAAGAGTTAGTGAGTATGGGCGATATGCTCAATGCGCACAATATGACTTTGTTTGCCATTGGCTTTATCTTTTCATTTATCAGTGCTTTTTTGTGCGTGCGCTGGTTGCTGCGTTTTGTAAGTCAGCATAATTTTAATGGCTTTGCGTGGTATCGCATCGTTTTTGGTTTGGTGATTTTGGCTACTTGGGCGTTGGGTTGGGTCAATTGGTCGCAAGGTTAAAAAACATGGTGCATGTAGAGATAAAAAAACCTCAGCCGAAGCTGAGGTTTTTTTGTATCAGAATGTTAGGTTTCTGAATTAGTGACCAGATACGCCTGATGCACCGATACCTGTTTCAGAACGAACTTTTTGTGCAGGGAAACCAGCACGGTCGATGGCTGCACGAGCACTCTTGTCAGTGATCGAGAAGAACCAGATCGCGAGGAACGCCAGAGTCATAGAGAACAATGCTGGAGAAGTGTACGGGAAGATTTCTTTCGCGTTGTGGAACACGTCTACCCATACAGATTTTGACAACAGAGTCAAAACTACAGCCGTAATCAAGCCCACATAACCACCGATGGTCGCGCCGCGAGTGGTACAGTCTTTCCACAATACGGACATGAACAGTACGGGGAAGTTTGCAGAAGCAGCGATCGCGAATGCCAGAGATACCATGAACGCGATGTTTTGTTTCTCAAAAGCGAT
Organism: uncultured Hydromonas sp.; assembly: GCA_964414735.1. Classification (GTDB taxonomy): domain Bacteria; phylum Pseudomonadota; class Gammaproteobacteria; order Burkholderiales; family Burkholderiaceae; genus CTSOIL-112. The sequence goes on along the minus strand of CAYPYQ010000368.1, from coordinate 1,874 downwards.
ACCCAAGATCACGGCAATAACGCCCAAAACGATGGTAGTGATTTTCGATACTTTCAGCTCAGTTGCGCTGTCTGCTTTACCTTTTTTGATCACAGTTGCATACAAGTCATGTGATACAGCAGATGCACCTGACAGAGTCAAACCTGCTACGACCGCCAAGATGGTTGCAAATGCTACGGCTGAGATGAAGCCCAAGAATACGTTGCCGCCGACAGCGTTGGCCAAGTGAATCGCAGCCATGTTACCGCCGCCTTTGAGCGCGCCTTTAGCATCCAAGAATTCAGGGTTAGTCGATACAAAAGTGATCGCACCAAAACCGATGATGAAGGTCAGGATGTAGAAGTAGCCGATCCAAGTAGTTGCCCAGAATACTGATTTACGAGCTTCTTTGGCATTCGGTACCGTGAAGAAACGCATCATGATGTGTGGCAAACCTGCCGTACCGAACATCAACGCCATACCGAAAGAGATCGCAGAGATTGGATCTTTTACGAAACCACCAGGACCCATGATTGAGAAACCTTTGGCTGCAATTTTTGCAGGATCTGCGGCGATTGCTGCGGCTGTTGCTGCAGGATCTGCCGCTGGATTCGCTTTGAGTGCGTCAGCAAGCATTGCTTTTGGAGCCAAAGCGGTTTTGATTTCAATGGCTTTTGCAAACATAGCTTCAGGGCTGAAACCAAATTTGAGCAATACCATAAAGCCCATGAATGATGCACCTGCGAGCAACAAACATGCTTTAATGATCTGTACCCAAGTGGTTGCAGACATACCACCAAACAATACATAAACCATCATCAATGCGCCAACAATCACGACCGCATAGATATAGTCCATACCGAACAGCAATTTGATCAACTGACCGGCACCCACCATCTGAGCGATCAAGTAGAAGGCGACAACGACCAGAGTAGAAATTGCAGCAAAGGTACGAACAGGTTTTTGCTCGTAGCGATACGCAGCCACGTCAGCAAAAGTAAACTGACCCAAGTTACGCAGACGTTCCGCCATCAAGAAGGTGATCACTGGCCAGCCGACCAAGAAGCCGATGGAGTAGATCAAACCGTCAAAACCGGTATTCATCACCGCAGCAGAAATACCGAGGAATGATGCCGCAGACATGTAGTCGCCGGCGATTGCCAAACCGTTTTGGAAGCCGGTAATACCGCCACCACCGGTGTAGAAATCCGCTGCGGATTTGGTACGACCAGCGGCCCATTTGGTAATGAACATGGTCAAGATCACGAAACCAATGAACATGCCAATGGCCGTCCAGTTAGTCGCTTGTTTTTCTGCTTGACCCAAATCAGCGCCTGCTGCCAGAGCGACAGTACCCGCAGAGGCCAATAATAAGCCGATTAAAGATTTGGTTTTGTTCATTATTGAATCTCCTTGCGTACTTGTTCGTTCAATTCGTCAAACTCGGTGTTTGCACGACGTACATAAATGCCGGTAATAACGATTGTGAACAACAATACGAACAGGCCGATAGGTAAAGCATAGGTCATTACACCAGCGCCAATGCGTTGGGACATGAACTCTTTACCAAAGGCCACCAGCAAAATGAAGCCGTAATACACAATCATCATCAGGGCGGTTAAAAACCAACCGTATGAAGAACGTGTTTTGACCAATTTTTGATACGCAGGTGACGCGTTGGCACGCGCGACTAAGTCGTCTCTCATTTGTCTACTCCTATTTTTAATAATTTCAAATTGCCGCCCGAATGGCTGTGGCGCTATTCAGGCAAGCTTTATGGATTGAATGTGTAGCCCAATGCATAGACCACCCGACAATCTGTTCGTAGAATACTGACAGTGCCTTACGCTTTACTTACTGTTTTTAATGCAGTTTTTTCTGTTTTTACTGAAATT
>CAYPYQ010000367.1:0-21903 GCA_964414735.1 uncultured Hydromonas sp. | reverse complement strand
GGTATGGCCGACTGGTTTGCCGTGGTGGCATTGTTCCGCCATCCGATGGGTGTGCCGCTGCCGCATACTGCGATTTTACCGGCCAAGCAGGCACAGCTCGCGCGCGGTGTGGCGGATTTCATCGGCACGCATTTTCTTGAGCCGCAGATGATTGCCGAGCAGGCGCTGAAATTACAGGTCGGCCAGCGCGTCGCAGACTATACGCAAAAAAATCTCACCGTTGATGTGATTGCCGAACGCTTACCTGCGATACTGAGCGCGGTGGTTGCCAAGCTACCCGAAACCGCGCCGGATGCATGGTTGCAGGCGGGGCAAAAATCTCTGAAAGAATACGCGACGGGCGAACGCCTTGGACGTGGTGCCGCAAAAATCGTGGGTTGGGCGCAGTCCGAGCACGCCGATCAATGGCTGATCAATCGTTTTGCACAAGCGACTTTACAATTTTGCACCGCAGATGATGCGGTCGAACGCATCCGCCCGTGGTTGCAACAAATGGCCAAACAAGCCGCCGCCGAAAACGCGACTTGGTGGGATAAATTCAAAACCCAAGTCACTGGCCAGGCGATGGAACTGGTGGATGACTGGCTGATCGAAAAAATCCTCAATGCCGGCGCGACGCTGGCGCAAAAAGTGCTGGACGAGCCAGATCATCCGATTCATCTATGGTTCGCTTCGCAATGCCTGAACTGGCAATACCAACTGAACGAAAACACGAATGTGCAAGACTGGCTGCAACGCCATGCGCAAAACGGGTTGAACAACGCCATGTTCAGCGAATGGCTCGGGCGCATGTGGACGCGCGTACATGCGTGGCTCACCGATATGAGCGCGGGACGTACGGCGCAGGTCGAGTACCTCGCGCAAACGCTGTATGACGCCATCCGTCACCAGTTGGCACAACCTGAACGCCAAACTCAGCTATCCGAAGCCGCAGCCAATATCAGCGCGCGCGTACTCGATAGCCAGCAAGGCAATATTCGCAACTGGATGACCGCGCAGTTGAACGCATGGAGTAAGGAGCGATTAAACGATGCGCTCGAAAACGCCATTGGCAACGATCTGCAATACATCCGCATCAACGGCACGCTGATTGGTGGATTGATCGGGTTGCTGCTGTACACACTCAGTGTGTGGTTGGGCGCGTAATATTGAGTATGTGGTGATTGCAGTTTTTTAACGAGTAAATATGATGAACTATGTGTTGAAGCCGGCTCAAAAAGAGCATCTCCATACCGTTTTAAACTGGGTTCAAACTGCCGATGAATTGTGCTTATGGGGCGGTTCCGCTTTATCTTTTCCACCAAGTGTCGAAACTACTTGGGTGGAGATCGGCGCAAACGAGTGTAACTCCTTTGTTCTCTCTTCTGAGACAGGTGAAGTGTTGGGCTTTGCACAGACTTTGGAGCGCTCGTCCAATATTCATTTGGCGCGCATCATTGTATCTCCTGCGGTGCGCGGAAAAGGTTTGGGTCGAATTCTGTGCGAGCAGCTCATCCGCCATGTCGTATCCGTTCATCATCCCGAGAAAATCACGCTCAATGTGTTCAGTCACAATACGGTGGCAATTTCCTTATACACCTCATTGGGTTTTATGATTGTGTCGATGCAGGAGGATAAGGGGCTGGTCGGCATGGCACTTGATCCGAATGGCGGACTCGGCGTTTAGAATGGCGGACTCGGCGTTTAATCAGCGCCGACATGTGTTGGGCACATACGCGCGCCAGTGAACCTTGAGCGGTTCGCGTTGCGGATTTTGCAGCCAATTCAGTTGCCAAACACCCTGTGCAACCTCCAAAGCAGCAATGTTTGCTTGCGCCACATACGGCAGATTTTCGGATTCACCTTCGCGCCAGACAGATAATAAACCGTGTTGCTGAATGCGCTCGGCGCTCATCCACGGTGAAAATGCCGCATTTGGCGCAATCAATACCGACGGGCGACTGGGTGCATCTACTGCGATTAAACCCGCGAGCCAATCAATCCCGCCGACCACATCCAGTGGACAGCCAGACACAGTTTGCCATGTTTGCTGTGCTTGCAAACTCAATGCCGCTTGCGGCCAATGCATGCGGCCGGGTTTGCCACTGAGGCGTGCGCCAGTAGCGCTATACACGCTCATCGCGAGGGTCACAAGCAGCAAAAATATCAGTAATCCTTTTTCCAGCCGTTTGCTGACGAGCGGTATATAAGCATCACTAACCAACATCATCAAGGCGATGCCTGAAAAATTCCACATCGGCGTGCCCCACATATCGCGCAGACCGATACCGAATACCAGTCCTAAGGACATGGTTAACAGCGCAGGGCCGAACGCCATCACCAGCAGTAATTTTTCTTGCTCGGTGAGTGCGTTGGGGCGGCGAGCATAGCGATACAGTCCGCAGGCTAAGGCAATGATGATCAGCGGCAGATGATTGACCGCTTGTGTACCGATGAATTTAAATGCAGCCAAGCGCCCCCCCGAAATTTCCGCTTCGTCCGAACGTCCCAGCGCATAGGTAAACGGCAACCAATCGTGCGTGGACAGCCACCACAAATGCGGCAGAAAGATCAGTGTCATCATCACAATTGCCAACCACGGATTCATGGTCAGCCAGCGCGTGCGACGCTTTGAGATGAGGGAGTACAGCAACAGCGTGATCAACAACAGCGCAACCGAATATTTGGTCAGCAATCCCAGCCCTGCGATAATGCCGAAGCAGACCCAAGCACTGCGCCGATCCTCCGTCCACGCATGATAAAACGCCCAACAAATGCCCGCCCAGATGGGTAGCTGTGCAATATTGTGGTTAAACTCCAGACTCGGCCAAGTGTAGTAAAACACCGCCAGCAGCAACAAGCTGCCCATGAAAGCTTTGGGAGGGGAAACGATGCGTCGCCCCAGTTGATACACCATAAACAAGGTTGCGGCGATGCACAGTTGACTGAGCAAATACGGACCGACATGGCCGAAAAGGTGGAAAAAAATATCCAACAACCACGAAGGTAACGGCGGATGTTTGTAATACCCCAGCTGCCATTCGCGCCCCCAGATAATGCCCTCCACCACATCCAATGGCAAGCTCGGCGCCAATATGGCGGGCAAAACCGACCACAGGGCGAAATAGGTGCAGAGTATCAGGATGAATGGAAGATAGGGGCGACGCATGACGTCCTTTTGAGTGGATTTGATCGGATCACTAAAGCGCCGCCATTATTCCCTGATTTGAGGTACGTATCAACTGTTTGTCCTCCAGTTGAGGAACGATTTTGTATCAATTAAACCGATCGTACCGCGATCAGCTCACCATTTCCGACGGGCATGGTGCAGCAGGTAAAATCGGCGTCATTGAGCACCGCCTCGGCAAAATCAGCCATCTCCGACTGATGCGACAGTGCATTATCGACAATCAAAGCACCACCACGGCGCAGCAAGCGGCGAATATTCGGCCACCAGCGCAGATACTCGGAGCGTTCGGAATCGAGAAAGATTAAATCGAATGTCTCCGACGCGGCACTATGAATGAAAGCACCTGCGTCGCCCTGAATTTGCCGAATGCGTTCGGACAAACCGGAACGCTGAAAGTTGTGCTCGGCCAGTGCGATTTTATAATCGGAATATTCGAGCGTCGTAATTTGACCATCGGTCATTTGTGCCGCCCACGCCAACCATAGGGTTGAGTAGCCATTGGATGTACCGATTTCGAGTATATTGTGAGCTTGGGTGGCGCGAATCCAAACGGCCAGAAACTCACCTGTATCGCGTGTGATATTGAGCATGCGGCGCGGGTGCTCAGAGTGGGAGGCGTCATTTTCAGATCCGAATGATTCCAGTTCGGCCAGTAACGCTTTGAGTGCGTCGTTCATGAGGCCTCCTCCTTTTTACAGGGTGTGAAACTAAGCTTGTAAACTCTCTGCCATCAATTTTGCTTGCTCGCGCGCCATCGTGGCGTCTTGCGCTTCAACCATCACGCGTACCAGAGGCTCGGTGCCGGAGGCACGAATCAGGATGCGGCCTGTGTCGCCAAGCACTTTTTCGGCGTGTGCACGAGCCGCTTGCAGTGGCGGATGGTTTTCCCAGTCAAAGCCCTTAGTGATTTTGACATTAATCATGGTTTGCGGATACATTTGCACGGGGCTGACCAGCTCGGCGAGGGTTTTTCCGGTGCGACGAATTGCCGAGAGGACTTGCAGGGCGCTAACCATGCCGTCGCCGGTACTGTGTTTGTCCAGACAGAGAATGTGGCCAGAGCTTTCACCGCCGTAGAGCCAATCGCGTTCTTTGAGCTGTTCGAGCACGTAGCGATCACCGACTTTGGCGCGGGCAAACGGAATGCCGAGCTTTTCAAAGGCTTTTTCGAGGCCGAGATTGCTCATCAGTGTGCCCACGACACCGGCGACCGGTGTGGTTTTGTGCTGGGTCGCGGCCACGGCATAGAGCAGTTGGTCGCCATCGTATTCGAGACCGCGCGCATCGACCATGACCAGTCGGTCGGCGTCGCCATCCAGCGCAATGCCCAGATCAGCGTGGTGCTCGATCACTGCGGCACGCAGAGCGCGCGGCGCGGTCGCGCCGACTTCTTTGTTGATGTTAAAGCCATTCGGATGATTGCCCATCGCAATGACGTCCGCGCCCAGCTCGTGCAATACATGCTCAGCGATGTGATAGGCCGCACCGTGGGCGGTATCGACCACAATTTTCAGGCCGCGCAAGTCTAAATCCGATGGGAAAGTGGATTTGCAAAACTCGATGTAGCGACCGGGGGCATCGTCCAGACGCTTGGCGCGCCCGAGGTGTTTCGAGTCCACACATCCCATGGTTTCGTCGAGCAGTGCTTCGATTTCACGTTCTTTTTCATCGGGTAGTTTATCGCCGCTGGCGGAGAAAAACTTGATGCCGTTGTCATGATAGGGGTTGTGCGAGGCAGAAATCACGACGCCCGCTTGCAAACGCCATGCGCGCGTCAGGTAAGCAATTGCAGGCGTCGGCATCGGGCCGGTGAGCAATACGTCCACACCGGCAGCAGTAAAGCCCGCCTGCATTGCAGCCTCAAGCATGTAGCCGGAAATACGGGTGTCTTTGCCGATGAGTACGCACGGGCGCGAGCCTTTGGTGGTTTTGACCTGCTCATCGTGTGCCAAAACCAGACCGGCAGCATAGGCCAGTCGCATGACGAAATCAGGGGTGATCGGTGCGGTTCCGACATGGCCGCGCACGCCGTCGGTGCCAAAGTATTTACGCGACATAATGCTTCCTTATAATAATCATTTAAACGTGAGCATTATTTCACAAGCGCGTGCTTTACGCCAGATCAGGGGCAGGATTCAACGGGGTGAATTTGTATCCGTTTGTTCAAAAAAACGCCAGGTGCGAATCGCATCAACGGTCTGTGCGACATCATGCACACGCACGATGTGCGCGCCGTGTTGTACGGCCCAAAGCGCGGCGGCGACGCTGCCGGCCATGCGGTCTTGAATACCTTCGTGCGCTGTAATGGTCGCAATCATGCGTTTGCGTGAGACACCGATGAGGATGGGGAATGGTGGCGCATCGGTCGGCTGCAAGCCTTGTAGATTTTGCATCAGCGCACGATTGTGTGCCAAGGTTTTGCCAAAGCCGAATCCCGGATCGAGACACATGCGCTCGCGGGCAACGCCGGCTGTCATTAACCGCTGTACCTGTTTGTGTAAAAACTGCCCGACTTCGCCGACCACATCGCCGTACTGCGGATTATCCTGCATGGTTTGCGGCGTGCCCTGCATGTGCATGATACACAGACCGGCGTTGCTGTCGGCGACGGCGTCAATAGCGACGGGGCTGTTAAAGCCGGTGATGTCGTTGATGATGTCCACGCCCATATTAAGCACTTCGCGCATCACATACGGTTTTTGCGTGTCGATGGATAATGGCACACCGCAGTCCAGCAGCGCATCAATCGCCGGCATAATGCGGCGCAATTCGTCACAGGTGCAGACTTTGGGGGCGTTCGGTCGGGTCGATTCACCACCGATGTCGATGATGTCCGCGCCGTCCGCGATCATCTGATGTGCGCGGGCTATCGCCAATTGCGGATCGAGGTATTGTCCACCATCGGAAAATGAGTCGGGCGTCATGTTTAAAATACCCATGACGTACGGACGGGACAGCTCTAAAGTGTAGCGGCCGCATTGCCAAACGGGATGGACGGGTGCGGTTGAGTCAGAACGGAGGTTTGATACGTGCATGGCGGTTTCTGCAAAATTTCGTTATTCTAAAAATTATAGCCCGCTTTGGTTTTTTGTGTTGGGCGTGCTCCGTTCACTGCCCGCGCATAAACAGCGCATCGAGTTGTTTCATGGACAATTGCACCCAGGTTGGACGACCATGATTGCATTGATTGGCGCGTTCGGTCGCTTCCATGTCGCGCAGCAATTGGTTCATTTCCGGCAAAGTCAGTTGGCGATTGGCGCGCACAGCGCCGTGGCAGGCAAGCGTGCCGAGTAGCTCGTTGCGTCGCTCAGTCAGCACTTGGCTGGCGCCCAGCTCGGCGATGTCGCTCAACACGGCGCGCGCCAGTTCGATTGCATCGGCTTGCTTGATCAGCGCGGGGACGCTGCGGATGGCGATTTCCTGCGTGCCCAGCGGCGAGAGATTCAGGCCGATTTGGCTCAATACATGGGTGCTGTCGGGTTCGGCCAAGGTTGCCATTTCGATGGCGCTGGCAGTGAAGTGCAGCGGAATCAGTAGGTCTTGTTTGGCCAAAGCCTGCTCGTCCAGCGCACATTTGAGCCGCTCATACACGATGCGTTCGTGCGCCGCGTGCATGTCGACCAGAACCGCGCCGTGGGCGTTCTGCGCCAGAATGTACACGCCATGAATCTGCGCCAATGCGAATCCGAGCGGATGCTGTTCCTCGTGGGATTGTGTCGGTGCAGCCGTGGTTTCGGAGGCTGTGAATGCTGGGTCAACGTTGTTTGACTCAACTTTCAGCGGTTCGGATTGACGCAATAGCTCCAGATAGCTGCGCACGTTTTGCGACAGTGGCAAATGGGTTTGCGCGGCGCTTGGAAATACACTGGGTGCAGGGTGTGTTGGCGTCGTCGAGTTGGATTCAATGACCGATTTGATGGCCGTTTGAGTGGGCGCGATGAAATGCGCTTCGCGCTGCGCGGCGGTTTGTGCCAAGGCTTTTTTCAAACTGTGCGAAATGAATTGGTGCACCGCACCGCTGTCGCGAAAGCGTACTTCGGTTTTCGCCGGATGCACATTCACGTCCACGCTGTGCGCGGGCACGTCGATGAACAGCACAAATGCCGGATGACGTTGATGGTGCAAAATATCAGCGTAGGCGGCGCGGATTGCGTGGTTAATCACCTTGTCGCGCACAAAACGCTGGTTTACATAGGCGTACTGCGTATCCGCACGGGCGCGTGCTGCGTCCGCAGGGAAAACCAATCCGGTGATGTTCAGCTCACCGCTGGATTCCGACAGCCAGATTCGGTTTTCGGGCAACTGGCTGGCCAATATGTCGGCAATGCGGTTTTGCCAATCAGTCGCGGGATAATGCGCGTTGATTTTTCCCTGATGACTGAGTTTAAAAGTGCAGTGCGGATTGGCTAAGGCAATGCGGGTGAACACCTCGCTGCAATGCGAATATTCGGTCGCATCGGTTTTGAGGAATTTGCGCCGTGCGGGTGTATTGAAATACAAGTTTTCCACCTCAATCCGCGAGCCTACGCCGCCAGCACAGGATGCGCTGCGCCACGCACCGCTGTGATTGTCGATGCTGCTGGCGTGCGTATCGGCATCGGTGCGGGCGGTGACGCGCATATTCGAGACCGAGGCGATCGAAGCCAGTGCCTCACCACGAAACCCCATCGACTCGACGTGCTCCAGTTCGTCCAGTGAGCGGATTTTACTGGTGGCGTGGCGCGTGACCGCGAGCGGTAGCTGCTCGGCGCGCATGCCGCAGCCGTTATCCGCCACTTCGATCAGGGTTTTGCCGCCGTCCAGTAGCTTGAGCGTGATTTCGGTTGCGCCCGCATCCAATGCGTTTTCCAGTAACTCCTTGACCACCGACGCAGGCCGCTCCACCACTTCGCCGGCGGCGATTTGACTGATGAGTTGGTCGGGCAGTTGCAGGATGTCACGCTGCGGGGCAAGGCGGATTTTCATGGATGGATGTAGTTTTTATAAAATGGCTGTCATTTTAACCTGCCTGAACCATTTTAGGCGCAATCTGCCGGACAAAAGCTGTTTTGCAGTTTTTGTGGGCATTGTTCGGTTGGAATGCTCTGTTTTTTAAGCCCAGTCTTGTATAATGTGTTGGTTTAAAAAATCAGCATTCAGTAATAGGATATTGACCATAATGGTGACACCGGCTTCAAGCGCACAAAGCAGCACGCAAACCAAACACGATCCTTTGGCGGTGATTCGCCACGATATGAATCAGCTCAACGAGGTGATTCGCCAGACGCTGCACTCGGAAGTGCCGCTGGTGAACCAGATTTCGGAGTATTTGATTTCAGCGGGCGGTAAACGCCTGCGTCCGGCGATTCATTTGCTGCTCACGCGTGCGCTGCAAAACGCTTGTCCGCATTCGGCATACACTTTGGCGGCGGTGGTGGAGTTTATTCACACCTCGACACTGTTACACGATGATGTGGTGGACGAATCCGATCTGCGTCGTGGACGGCAGACGGCCAATGCGATGTTTGGTAACGCGGCCAGCGTGCTGGTCGGTGACTTCTTGTATTCGCGCTCGTTTCAGATGATGGTCAGCGTGCAGAATATGCGCGTGATGGAGATTTTAGCCGATGCGACCAATGTGATTGCTGAGGGTGAGGTATTGCAGTTGTTGAATGTGCATGATCCCGATGTGACCGAGGCGCGTTATATGCAGGTGATTCATTACAAAACCGCGCGTTTGTTTGAGGCGTCCACACAGTTGGCCGCCGTGATGAGCGGTTGTACGCCGGAACAGGAGGAGGCATGCGCGGCCTATGGGCGTCATCTGGGCGCGGCATTCCAGCTGGCCGATGATATTCTCGATTACGCGGGCGATACGGCGGTTTTGGGTAAAAACGTCGGCGATGATCTGCGTGAGGGCAAACCGACGTTGCCGTTGATCTATGTGTTGGAAAACGGTTCGGATGCAGAAAAAGCGATGGTGCGTGCGGCGATCGAAAACGGCGGCATTGATCAGGCGCATCCGGATTTCACCACGATCTTGAACGCGATAAAATCCAAAGGCGCGCTCGATTATACGCATCAAAAAGCTGAGGTTGAGGTGGCGGCGGCGAAAGCGGCTTTGGATTTTTTGCCGGAATCCGAGTTCAAACAAACCTTGCTGAATCTGGCGGATTATTCGCTGGCGCGCGATGTTTAAGCGCAATTGAGCACATTGAGCATACTTAGGTCTATCGTTGCGATTCTAAATCTAAAGGAAAAACTGTGGATACGTTGCCGCTTTGGGCACAGATCTTAATTTTAGTGGGTTTGCTGGCGATAGCCGGATTCTTTTCGATTGCAGAAACCTCGATGATGGCGATCAATCGCTTTCGTCTACGTCATCTGGCCAAACAGGGCAATCGCGCAGCGCAGCGCACGCAGGGGTTGCTGGAGCAAACCGAGCGTCTGCTCGGTGTGATTTTGATCGGTAATAATGTAGTCAATACCATTTCTGCGATGTTTTCTGGCGCGATTGCCGCACACTACTGGGGTAATAATCAATATGCCTTGTCGATTGCCGCCGCCTTGATTTCCTTTGCCATTATTGTTTTCAGTGAGCTCACACCTAAGGTGATTGGTGCGGCCTATCCTGAGAAAATCGCTTTACCCGCCAGTCTGATTCTCAAGCCATTGCTGACCATCATCTATCCAGCGGTGTGGTTCACCAATTTGTTTGCCAACGGTTTGTTGCGTTTGATGCGTATCAATCCGAAACCGGATGAGGAAGTTCTCTCGAGTGAGGAAATCCGCGCTCTGGTGTTGGAACAAACGCCGCTGATGCCGAAAAAGCATAAGAGCATTCTGGTCAATCTGTTTGATCTGGAAGAAGTCGAGGTCAACGACTTGATGACGCCGCGCTCAAAAATCGAGGCGCTCAATATCAACGACGACATTGACACGTTGCGCCATCAGCTCGTCACCTGCTATCACAATAAACTGCCGGTGTACGATGGCGAGTTGAACAATATTTTGGGCATATTCCACATTCGCAAAGCCCTGCATCATTTGGAAGACGGCACATTGACCGTCGATGAAATTCGCAACAGCCTGAGCAAGCCATACTTCATTCCGTCCGAGACCGCGATTTTTGAGCAGCTTCAGCATTTCCAAGAGGACAAACAGCGCCTCGGCGTGGTGGTCGATGAATACAGCGAAGTGCTGGGGATTTTGACGATGGAGGACATCGTTGAGGAAATGGTGGGCGAATTCACTTCGGCTGCGCCGGGGATGCAAAACCGCACGGTATGGGGCAAAGATGGCTCGGTGGTGTTGGACGCGGGCACAGCACTGCGCCAGATCAATCGTCGTCTGAAACTACATTTCCCGTTGGATGGTCCAAAAACACTCAATGGTTTGATTTTAGAAGAATTGCAGGACATCCCCGAGGCGCAGGTTAGCTTGCGTTTTGACGATTGCGTGGTGGAGGTCGTGCATGTGGACGATCAGGGCGTGCGTACCGCGCGACTGTTCCGTCTGGATCAGAACAAAAATCAGCACAAACATTGATGTGTGCATCACTCATGTGTGTGCACAACGAAGCATAGACAAAATATAGGAAGATGCCGTGGATTTGATTCGCTCGGTTTCGCTGGTGAGTAATGTCACCAATGTCACACATGCTACTGGCGTGGGTAATGTGGCCAGTGTGACCGCATCCGCACAGATATTTGACGCACAGGACGCGCCGGTGGTGCGCTATATTCAGGATTTGCTCGCGCGTTTGGTCGGTGAGCGCGCGTCCGACGTTCATTTTGAGCCGTTTGATGAGGATTTTCGCATTCGCGCACGTATCGATGGCGTATTGCATGAAGTGGCTCGTCCTGATTTGCTGCTGCGCGAGCAGTTGACGGTGCGTCTGAAGGTCATGGCGCAGTTGGACATTGCCGAAAAACGTTTGCCGCAAGACGGACGAATTAAGCTGAACCTCAGTCCGACTCAGTCGGTGGATTGTCGCGTCAGTACCTTGCCCACCGTGTTTGGTGAAAAAGTGGTGGTGCGGTTTTTGAACGCACAGGATACTGCGCTGGACTTGCACGGTCTGGGCTACGAGCCGGAGCAGTTGCGTATCATCGAGGAAACGCTCACCCATCCGCATGGCATGGTGCTGATGACCGGCTCGACGGGTAGCGGCAAAACCGTGTCGCTGTACGCTTGTCTGAATGTGCTCAATCGTGAGGGCGTGAATATTTCGACGGTCGAAGACCCCGTGGAAATCTTCATGCATGGGGTCAATCAAGTCAGTATCAACGAAAAAGCCGGTGTGCACTTTGCCACCGCCTTGCGCGCGTTTTTGCGCCAAGACCCCGATATTTTGATGGTCGGCGAAATTCGCGATTTGGAAACAGCGGACATCGCAGTCAAAGCCGCGCAAACCGGACATTTGGTGTTCTCCACGCTGCATACGAACGATGCGACGATGGCGCTCACGCGGCTGCTGCAAATGGGCGTTACCGCCTACAATGTCGCGGCCTCGGTCAATCTGATCGTGGCACAGCGTTTGGTGCGGCGGCTGTGTGCCTGCAAAAAACCGGTGCATTTGGACGAATATTTGCTGCAAAGCGCAGGCATGGATGCGGCGCAGGCGCGGCAGACCGATTGGCAAGCCTTCGCGCCAAACGGTTGCGAGCAGTGCTACCACACCGGCTACATCGGCCGCGTGGGGATTTTTCAGGTCGTGCCCGTATCGCTGGCGATGCAGTCCCTGATTGCGCGCAATGCATCCGCGCAAGAGTTGAGCCAGCAGGCGCAGCAGGAAGGATATTTGAATCTGCGCCAAGCCGGTTTGCGCAAAGTAGTGGCAGGAATCAGTTCACTGGAGGAGGTCATGGCGGCAACGCTGTGATGGAATGATATGAACACGCCCTCTGTGCTCACCGCTGTAGTCACTAGCGACGCCACAGCCACGCTTGCTTTGAGACGCTTTGCTTGGCGTGGGCAAAACAGTGCGGGACAGGATTTGTCCGGCGTGCTGTACGGTGCGGATAAGGATGCGGTACGTGAGCAGCTGCATCAGCGCGGCATCATTGCACTGCACATTCGCTTCAGCCACGAGCCGCTGCTGCGACGGGTGGCGGCGCGCGAGGTAACGCGATTTTTGCAGGAGCTGGCGACTTTGTACGATTCGGGCGTACCGCTGCTGCGTATTTTGGACGTACAGTTGCACAGCGAGCCGAAACCGCATTTTCGCAATATTGTGCAAACCATTCGTCTGGACGTTGAGCGCGGGGAAAATCTGCATACGGCGCTGCGCCATCATCCGAAAATGTTTGATGAGTTGACTTGTAATTTGATCGCCAGCGGCGAGGAGTCGGGGCGGCTGTCCGATGTGCTGAAAAATATCGTGCACACGCAGGAGCAGCGCCAGCGCATCCGTTCGCAAATTCAGACGGCAATGTGGTATCCGCTGTTTGTGCTGTCAACGGCGCTGCTGGTGTGGTTCGGGATTTTGACCTTTATCGTGCCGGTGTTTGAGTCGGTGTATCGCAACAGCGGCCGCTCATTGCCGTGGTTGACGCAGTTTTTGATTGAAATTTCGCACGGCATCCGTGCGTATGGCTGGATCGGCTTGGTGTTGATTGGGTTGCTGGGGTGGTTTTTTTCACAGTGGAAGGACTCGCGTTGGCGGGTGGCACTGGATGGCTGGCGAATGAGAATTCCGTTGATCGGACGTTTATTGCGACAGGCGTGGCACGCACAGTTTGCGCGGACACTCGGGCTGCTGTATCAGTCGGGCGTGCCATTGCATCAGGCGCTGGCGACTTCGGCGCAGACCGTTTCCAGTGTGAATATGCGGCAGGCGATCGAGCAGGTGATTCATGATGTGCTCAATGGCCATAGCCTGTCATTGGCGATGTCGCAGTATGTGATTTTCGAGCCGAGTTTGATTCAGCGTGTGCAGATCGGCGAGGAGTCTGGTTCGCTGTCGGCGATGCTGCTGCAGCACGCGACACACAACGAGTTTTTGGTTGAACAAGGCATTAAACGTCTGTCTTCGTTGGTTGAGCCGTTGATGATCGTGTTGGTCGGCGTGACGGTGGCTGTGATGGTGATTGCCTTGTATCTGCCGATTTTGAATATGGGTGGCGCGTGATGGCAACGGACGGTATGATGGTTTTTGTACTGTTGTTGTGTGCGGCAGCTTTGGGTAGTTTTGCCAATGTGTTGGTGTATCGCTTGCCTTTGCAGATGATGCGCGGTGAGGCGGGAGTGGATGTTGATGTGAAAGCGTTCAATATCGCCGTTCCGGCATCACATTGCCCGTCGTGCCAAACGCCTCTGAAGTGGTGGCAGAATATTCCGCTGATGAGTTTTTGTTTGCTGCGTGGTCACTGCGCGTATTGTCATGCGTCGATAGGCTGGCGGTATTTTTGGGTTGAGCTGGGTACGGTGTTGTTGGCGGCTCTGTGTCTGTGGCATTTCGGTGTCAGTGCAATGGCGTTGGCGGCATTTGGTTTCGCATATGTATTGTGGGTGCTCAGCTGGATTGATGTGCAGCATCGACTGCTACCCGATGTGTTGACTTTGGGCTTGCTGTGGGGAGGCTTGCTACTCAAGGCGTGGTTTGCGCCGTGGATGCTGGTTGATGCGGTGCTCGGCGCGGTGTTTGGTTATCTTTTACTGTGGCTGCCGTATGTTTTGTATCTAAAATGGCGTGGTGTGGTCGGTCTGGGCTTGGGTGATTGTAAATTACTGGCGGCCGTAGGCGCGTGGTTGGGCTGGGCACAGGTGCCATCGGTGGCGCTGTGGGCGAGTATGTTGGGTTTGCTGTATGGCGTGTTGCATTTTCTATGGCGACGACCATTGGGAGAGCGTTTGGGTGCAGTGCAAATTCCGTTTGGTCCGTTTATCAGCGTGGCGAGTGTGCTGGTTGCGTTGTGGTCATCGCTGGCGATCGGAGCTTAGAACGAATATGAGTGCGGTTTTGCAAATCCTTGATCCGAATTTGCGTGAGGTAACCTTGAATGAGTTACCCGTTTCTGTATTGAATGTCGGTTTGACCGGTGGCATTGGCTCGGGTAAATCGACAGTCGCGCACATTTTGCAATCGTATGGAGTTCCGGTACTGGATATGGATCGTATTTCGCATGAGCTCACACAAGCGGGCGGGCGCGCGATGGCGCCGATCGTGGCGCATTTTGGTATGCAGGCGATGGATGCGAGCGGTGCGCTGAATCGAGCGTTCATTCGTGAGCGGATATTTGCCGATCCGTCCGAGCGGGCGGTGCTGGAGCAAATCGTGCATCCGCTGATTGCGCAGGAGGTGTTGACACGGGCGCAGGCGTTGGCGCAGCGATACGATTGTATTGTGTATGATATTCCATTGTTGGCGGAGAGTGATGCTTGGCAACAGCGACTGGACTGGATTGTTGTGGTCGATTGCGAACCTGAGGTGCAAATCGCCCGAGTACGGGCACGCAGCCCGAATTTGGATGTCAAAACGATTCAAGCGATCATCGCCGCGCAGGCCACAGGCGAGCAACGCCGAGCGATTGCCAACGCGGTGATTGATAATCGCGAAAATACGCCCAATCGCTTGAATCTGATCCGCCAAGTCGATATACTGGGCAACTATATGAACGTACTGCGTACACGCAAGCAATATAATTACAATCTGCAAAGGCAGACATGACCTCATTTGTAACAACGTCCGATAATAAAATCACCTTCGAGTTTCCGCTCAATGAGCGGTTCCGGACGTTTTTGCGCATTGAAAATCTGCTGCAGCGTTGGCAGTATTACATCAATTCTACTACCCGCGAGGATCACCACACCGCTGTTTTGACGTTGTTGGATATTTACGATTTCTCGTTCCGTAATGATGTCAAAGGTGATTTGCTCTCTGAGTTGTCGCGCTACAAGCAAGCGCTCAGTCAGTATTTCAGCTCGCCCGATGTATCCGAAGATAAACTGAATCAAACGATTTTGCGCTTGGCAGATGCATACAAGCAGATTGAACAGTCGCCTAAATTTGGTGGCAATCTAGCGGATAACGAATGGTTGATTAATATCAAGAGCCGTTTGGTCGTATCGGCCAGCGTGTGTTCGTTTGATATGGGGTTTTATTACCAGTGGTTGCAAGACTCCGAACAACGCCGCCTTAACGATCTGCAAGAATGGGTACAACCTTTTGCGCCGATGTTTGATGCGGTAACATTGCTGTTGCAACTGTCGCGTAACTTGGCCTTGACCAAAGACTGCGTGACCCAATCACACGCTTATCAGCAGCCATTATCGGGGCGTAAATTCGACATTATGCGTGTACAGTTTGCCAATGCCAGTGATTATTTACCAGATTTCAGCGCAAATAAGCACGTGATCTGGCTGCGATTTGCTGCGCCGGTGGTGAGTGTACGTTCTACGCCACGTGCGATGCATCATGCACCGCAAGAGGAAGTGGCTTTTCATCTGGGGTTGTGTGGTGTGCCGCCAACTTCGGTGATGCCGCAGCGTGAAACCGTCCATCCGTTTTATAGCGCACTATGAGTGCGCGTGTCAAATGCCCGACTTGTCGTCGGGAAATTCCCTACGATCCCAAATCGCCGTTCCGCCCTTTTTGTTCGGAGCGCTGCCGTTTGATTGATCTGGGCGCCTGGTCACAGGAGAGCTTTCGTATTCCGGTAGCGGAGCAGGACGAGGACTTTTTGGGTGGTGATGTTTCACCTCATGTGCCAGAGTAATTCTCTCAGGTTCATAATTAATTTTGTTTAATCTTATCTGGCGCAGACTATCTCATTCGTGAGTGATTGCTCTCGCTGCCCTTTTTAAATTCCCGATGTTTGAATGAAGGTCGTATCATTGACCTTAGTCTTGTTGCATATTAGGCAATTTGTAACCACTCTCATAGACAATAATCCATATTTATATTAAAATGATAATCATTGTCATTCGTGTTTGATTTTTTTATAGGAGTTGTCTGTGTTCCCGCATTATTCTTTTAAAGCCACATGTTTTGCGCTGTTTTTAGCCCCGCCATTGATGGTGCAGGCGGCAGAGGAATCGAATACCTTGGAAACAGTGGTGATTACTGGGGAGCGTGCTGCAACCCAAGGTTATCAGGCTTTGAGCTCAGGGGTGGCAGGTAAAACCGATACACCGATCATGGATACGCCTGCGACCGTAAATGTGGTGAGCGAAGCGGTACTGGTCGATCAGCGTCCCGAGTCTTTGGATGAGGCATTGAAAAGCGTTCCCGGAATTATGCAGGGTAATACTTTGGCAGGTACTTTAGACGCTGTGGTGAAACGTGGCTTTGGTGATAATCGTGATAATTCGATTATGCGCAACGGTCTGCAAATCGTTCAACCACGGATATATACGCCGACAACCGAGCGTGTAGAGGTGTTGAAAGGGCCGGCATCGGTGTTGTACGGCATTCAAGATCCGGGTGGTGTGGTCAATGTGGTGAGCAAGCAGCCGAGCTATACACCACAGTATTCGTTGGAAACCGGCGTGGGCAGTCATCGCTCGCGTCAAGTGGGTCTGGATTTGAGCAATCGCATTGGAGCATCTAATTTCTCCTACCGTTTTATTGCCGATACGCGTAAGAGTAATTATTGGCGCAATTTCGGTTCGACGCAGCAGACGGTGATTGCACCGTCATTGGCTTGGCAAAACGATACGACTAAGGTTCTTGCGGCTTACGAGTTTATGGATTACCGAGTCCCGTTTGATCGTGGGACGTATATTGACACGACGGTGGGTAGTGCAAACTATGGAAAACCGATTGCAATTCCGGCTGAATGCCGACTCGGCGAAGCGTTTGATGTAAGCGAGGGGCAATCGCATTTGGCACAGCTGTCACTGGAGCATCAGCTCAATGCGAATTGGAAAGCGCAGGTGAAATACAGCTATAACCGCAATACCTATGATGATTGGCAAGACCGCGTGACGGCTATCAATACGTTAACGGGGAAGGTGACGCGTCGTGTGGATGGGACACGTGGCGCGATTCATGAGGTGCACAATTTATCGGCTGGATTGAGTGGTAGTCAGAAATGGGGTAGTGTGGAGCATAAAATCTCCGTCGGTGTGGAGGCAATGGATAATGATCGCAATTTACGTCGTATTTATCGCGGTAGCACCAATACCATTAATATGTACAACCCTGTATATGGCTTGGTGGCGACACCGACTGAGGATACAGTACCGTTGAGTACGACGAATAATGCACAGCGCAATCACTTGCGTACAGCATCGTTGTATGCGCAGGATGCGGTACATTTGAATCAGAATTGGATTGTGTCTGGTGGATTGCGTTTAGAGTATTACGATCAATTGGCGGGGCGTGAGGAAGGTGGCGTTTTTATAGCGAAAACCGACAGTCATGGTTGGAAATTATTACCGCAACTGGGGGTGGTTTATCGCCCAAGCGAGCGCTGGTCTTTTTATGGTAACTATTCGGAATCATTCCGTCCTCAATCTTCTATTTCCGATACGATGGATAGCAGCTGGAAGCCAGAGCAGGGACGTTCGTATGAGGTGGGAGCAAAATTTGAGGGGCGCCGTTTATCTGCCTCTGTGGCGTTGTTTCATATCACCAAGCGCAATGTGGCTTATAGTGTGACGGATGCCTCGGGTAATACCAGCACAGAAATCGCCGGACGGGTACGCTCTCAGGGGCTGGAGCTGGAGACCAGCGGGCAACTGAATGATCGTTGGGGCGTACGTGGTAATTATACGTATACGCACACCAAAACTTTGGAAGGTGATGTGGGTGTAGTGGGCTTGCCACTCAATGGTGTGCCGCTTCATCAAGCTGGCTTGTGGTTGACTTATGATTTTGGTCGTGTAGGTCCGGGACAGTTGCGTGCGGGAGTCGGGGCAAAATATACCGGAGAGTGGTTTATCGGTAATACTACAGGTGGATTGTGGCGTATTCCGAGCAGTACCGTGGCTGATGCTTTTATGTCATACGACACTGTGATTGCTGGTAAGAAAGTCAATTTCCGCCTGACAGGTAAGAATCTGACTGACCGTACGTATTACACCTCAACAGTGGGTTCATCAGCCACGTTACCGATTATTGCGCTGGGCAATCCGCGCGAGGTGAATTTATCCGCAAAGATTCAATTCTAATCGGAGGTTTAGTATATTGAGTCTCGTTGAACAACGATTTAATTAATCAGGTCTCATGGGTAACAGAGTTGCATCATGAGGCAAGCGTATCGGCAGATATTCCATGGGTCAGGAAAAATGGCAAATTGAACTGTATGAGAGCGGTACATGGCTGATGTATAGTTTTTGTGGGGTGGTGTTGGCGTGTTGGCTCATTGCGTGGGGGCTGCGTCGCACGGTATTGGGTCAGCAATTGGTCTCAGTCATTCGTCCGAGTATTTATCATGCTGATCGCCGCAAGCTTATATTATTGCTCGGGATTTTATTGCTGCTGGTGCTGCTCGAGGTGCGTATCAGTGTGCTGAATACTTTTTTTACAATGGTTTGTATAGCTCACTGCAGAATAAAGCCTTGCAAGCCTTTTGGTTTTTTGCTGGAATTAATGCGCTGCTGATGGGGGTCAAGATCATTCATGCAATTTTGGATGAATGGCTCAGTCAGGTATTCATGATCCGCTGGCTGGAGCGATTGAATCAGGCGCTGACCAGCGCATGGCTGGGCAATCGCAATTATTACCGACTGCATATGCGTCGCCACAGCCCTGATAATATGGATCAACGAATCCAGCAAGATGCGCAGGAATTTATTGCCTCAACTGTAGAGGTGGTGCGCGGAACAATCAATGCCTTGGTCTCCGTGGTTGAATTCAGCGTTATTTTATGGGGCTTGTCTGGTGTGTTGAATCTTATGGGGTTTGAGATTGCGCGCGGGATGGTTGTATTTATCTATGCCTTCATCTTGGCTGCGACCTTAATCTCGGTTTGGATTGGTCATCCGCTGGTGCGTCTGAATTTTTATAACGAGCAGTTTAATGGTAATTACCGCTATGCCCTAATACGTGTGCGCGATCATGCCGAGAGTATTGCGTTTTATCGCGGGGAGGCGCCGGAGCAGGCAAATCTGCAACAGCATTTTCGAGCGGTGATACGCAATCGCTGGCAAATTGTCTATCGTTCTTTGGGGCTGAATGGCTTTAATACCGGCATCACGCAATTGTCCAATTTATTGCCTTTGATGTTGCAAGCGCCGCGCTTTTTCGCCGGTCAGGTGACTTTGGGTGATATGCACCAAACGGTGCAGGCGTTCAATCGCTTGCAACGGGCTTTGTCTTTCTTTCGTAATTTTTATGAGTCCTTCACGGCGTATCAAGCGCGCTTGGAGCGATTATATGGGTTCTTTGCGAGCATGAAAACGATGTCGCCATTGTCCAAACTGCAGATACATCAGAGTGATGATGCGGAAGCGGAGTTGCGTTTGCAGGCGGTGCGGTTGTTGCGTCACGATGGTCAAGCATTGATGAACCCCATCTCTTTGCATGTGAACCGTAGCGAGTCTGTGCTGTTGCAAGGGCCTTCTGGCGTGGGTAAAACTTCGCTGTTGCGTGCCATCGCAGGGCTGTGGCCGTTCGCTTGTGAAGGAGTGATTCATATGCCGTCGGCAGCTACCGTGATGTTTGTGCCACAGCGTGCGTATATGCCGCAGGGCAGTTTACGACAAGCGATTCTGTATCCGCAGGGTGCTCAGATGGATGAACAAACCTTGATCCTGTGGATGAAACGCTGCCGCTTGGGTGCTTGGGTTGGCGCTTTGGATCAACAGGATGATTGGCAACACAAGCTCTCACCCGGCGAATTGCAACGTATTGCTTTTATCCGCGTGTTTTTGCAGCGTCCTCGGCTGGTGTTATTGGATGAAGCAACCTCCGCACTGGATGAGTCCACGCAAGCGCATTTGTATCAGTTGCTGCGCACGCATTTACCCGAGTGCATGGTGTTGAGCGTCGGCCATCGCAGTACTTTGCAGACTTTTCATGATCGGGTGATTGAGCTTCAGGCTGATTAGGTGATATGGATTGATATAAAAAACCCGCTCTGAGTGAGCGGGTTTGTTGCTTGATGATGGTTCGTGTGTTACTTATTACTTGCCATCTGCCGTACGCACGGCTTCTTTCACGTCCGCAGCGGCTTTATCCACGGTTGTTTTCGCTGCATCAGCTGCATTCTTCGTTGCGTCAACCGCTGCGCCAGTAGCAGTTTTCGCTGCGTCCGCTGCAGTAGTGGCTGCGCCAGCGGCGGCGTTTTTCGCAGCGTCGGTGGCTGTGCCAGCAGCGGCTTTGGTCGCGTCAGCTGCGGTGCCTGCTGCCGCTTTAGTCGCATCTACTGCTGATTCGGCTTTTTGATTGGCGTTGCCACAAGCGGCCAGAATACCGGCTGAGAGCAATACAGCGATCAGTGAGAATTTTTTCATATCGAACTCCTTTGGTCTAAATGCTGCCGCCCCGAATTCATGGTGGTAGCGACGGCCATTGGGTTTTATTACTAAAAAACGTAATGTCATTAAACAGCGTGATTGATTATAAATAAAAATCACGATGCAAGTGTGGATGCGGCGTTTTTTTCAACGCTCGTGTCAAAAAGGGCAATGAGTGTCGCGTATTTGCCTCAATTCGCGATGCAGCTGGTCGTTTGCTCTTAATCTGCGGCTAAAAACCAACCTTGCTCGTACCAATCGTGCCAGACCGACCACAATTCGGATTTCGGGTCGATTTGCCCGATGGCTTCTGCGGTTAGAGCGCGCTGATCGGCCAATTGTTGCAAAATACGGGCATCGTCACCATCGGCGACGAAATGTTCGCCATTGATAAACACCCACGGCGCGCGGTAGAGCATTTTGGTGGCAAAGGCCAATTGCAGTCCACGCTTTTTAATGCGGTTTTTAAATTGCGCTGGTGTGCAGCTCGCAGGCAGGTCAAAAAATACACTCGGTTTCGGCTCGGATAAATAGCAGCCCAGACTTTCGGTCACCCAGTCTTTGTCCCAGCGCATTTCTTGCAAGCGCTGGCTGATGTCGTTAATCATCTCGGTGGGGATTTGTGCGGGTGTGGTTTGGTATTTCAATTTTGGATCGGCGTAGTGACCCGATAACTCCAAATTGTCCTCAATAAATTGCAGCAGTGCCACGCCCAGCTCCTGATAACTCGGCGTGCGGAATCCGATCGAGTAGGTCATGCAGTCACCCACCGCAACGCCATCATGTGCGTACTGCGGCGGCAGATACAGCATATCGCCCGGCTCCAGTACCCAGTCTTGCTCCGGCGTGAAATGCTGCAAAATGCGCACCGGTAGATTCGGGCGGATGCTGCGGTCTTTTTCTTGAGAAATGCGCCAGTGGCGTTTGCCATAGCCTTGTAGTAAAAATACGTCGTAAGCATCGTAATGTGGTCCGACGCCGCCGCCGTCGGTGGCGAAGCTGACCATCAAGTCATCCAAACGCACATCGGGGATAAAACGAAACAGGTTAATCAAGGCATGACCGAGCGGATGATGTAGGTCTACGCCCTGAATCAGCGCGCTCCAACGGTTTTGTTTGCGCGATGGGATGGCTTTTTTCTTCAAAGGGCCGTGCTGTAGCGACCAGCCGTTTTGTGCATCGTCAATCACCAAACGTGATTCGATGGCTTCGTTTTGCAGTGCGGCGATGGTGTCCTCGGGCTGGTAAAATGCTTGAAAATTAGGGATGGCTTGGCGAATCAGCAGTGGTTTTTTATGCCAGTATTCTTTAAGAAAAGTCTGTACCGACATGCCGCCGAGTGGAATCGG
>CAYPYQ010000366.1:0-1950 GCA_964414735.1 uncultured Hydromonas sp. | reverse complement strand
GCTTTGATGAAACAACGCGTGATTCACGTCTTCACCCATGACTCCATCGGTCTGGGCGAAGACGGTCCGACGCATCAAAGTATCGAGCACGTGCCAAGCCTGCGCATCATCCCGAATCTGGATGTATGGCGTCCGGCGGATAGTTTGGAAACCGCAGTTGCATGGGGCGAATCCATTTTGCGCGCAGACGGCCCGAGTGCATTGATTTTGTCACGTCAAAACTTACCATGCGTTGCCCAATTGAACCAAGCCGAACGGATCGCCAAAGGCGGCTACGTCCTGAAAGATGTCGACAATGCTCAAGCCATCATCATCGCAACCGGCTCGGAAATCGAAATTGCGCTCAAAGCCCAGCAACAATTGGCTGAGCAAGGCATCTCCGTGCGCGTCGTCTCTATGCCGTGTACATCCGCATTTGACCGTCAAACACCAGAGTACCAGAACAGCGTATTACCACGCAATCTGCCCGCTGTGGCGATCGAAGCGGCACAGCCGGATTTCTGGCACAAATACGTCGGTCGCGGCGCAGTCATCGGCATGACCACCTTCGGTGAATCCGCTCCAGCCAAAGTGCTGTACGAATACTTCGGCATCACGGCGGAAAAAGCCGTCGAAGCAGTCAAGCAACAATTGGCGTAAATCGTAAAATTGCTATAAAACCAGCAATGAGTAAACGTTTAAATAGAATAAAGTTTTTCAATAACCGCTGAAAATTCCATAAAAAATTGACAGCGGTTTGGAGTACAATAGAACAATCAGCTTGTTCGTAGTTCACCAACCAAGGAGTAAAAAATGGCTATTAAAGTAGGTATTAACGGTTTTGGTCGTATCGGTCGCATGGTATTTCGCGCTGCCGTTGCGGATTTCAAAGACGACATCGAAATCGTCGGTATCAACGACTTGCTTGAGCCCGACTATTTGGCATACATGCTCAAATACGACTCAGTGCATGGTAAATTCAAAGGCGACGTAAAAGTCGAAGGTTCTAACCTGATCGTTAACGGTAAAACCATCCGTTTGACCGCAATCAAAGAACCATCCGAACTGAAATGGAACGAAGTCGGTGCAGACGTCGTGGTTGAATCCACTGGTTTGTTCCTGACCAAAGAAACCGCTCAAAAACACATCGACGCAGGCGCGAAAAAAGTCATCATGTCCGCCCCATCCAAAGACGACACCCCAATGTTCGTTTACGGCGTGAATGACAGCACCTACGCAGGCCAAACCATCATCTCCAACGCATCATGCACCACCAACTGCTTGGCACCTGTTGCCAAAGTACTGAATGACAATTTCGGTATCAAACGCGGTTTGATGACCACTGTTCACGCAGCGACTGCGACTCAAAAAACCGTTGACGGTCCTTCAAACAAAGACTGGCGCGGTGGCCGTGGTATTTTGGAAAACATCATTCCTTCATCTACTGGCGCAGCCAAAGCGGTTGGCGTGGTCATTCCTGAATTGAACAAAAAACTCACCGGCATGGCGTTCCGCGTACCGACTTCAGACGTATCAGTGGTTGACTTGACTGTTGAACTGGACAAACCAGCCAAATACGAAGACATCTGCAAAGCCATGAAAGCAGCATCTGAAGGCGCAATGAAAGGCGTACTCGGCTACACCGAAGAAAAAGTAGTGGCAACTGACTTCCGTGGCGAAGCATGCACCTCTACATTTGATGCTGAAGCCGGCATCGCTTTGGATGACACCTTCGTTAAAGTCGTTGCTTGGTACGACAACGAATGGGGCTATTCTTGCAAAGTACTCGAAATGGTTCGAGTAATGAGCAAATAATCCTTCTTATGTCATTAAAAAAGCGCATCGATATGATGCGCTTTTTAGTATCTACTCAGGGTTTTGAGCGTCCTGACTGACGAGTCTTTACGCAGGCGCCTTAAGTTTCTGGGGCTTCTTAGCAGCAGAATCGCCAGCCTTCTTTGCCCGCTTACG
>CAYPYQ010000365.1:0-12728 GCA_964414735.1 uncultured Hydromonas sp. | reverse complement strand
TGAGCCGAGCTCTGGATCGAGCGTGAAGCAATGCGTGCCTTTGCCGGTGGTTAGTACCAGCAGGGTTTGCGAACCGTAAATGGCGTAACCAGCGGCGACTTGCTCGCGACCGGGTTGCAGGAAGTCGTCTTCATCAACGTCGTGATCCAAGTCCACTTTTTTGAGTACGGAGAAAATCGTGCCGACCGGTGAATTGATGTCGATGTTGGACGAGCCATCCAGCGGATCGAATACCAGCAAATATTCACCTTGTGGGAAACGATTGGGGATTTCATAGATGGTTTCCATCTCTTCGGACGCCATACCCGCGAGGTGACCGCCCCATTCATTGGCCTCGAGCAGAATTTCGTTAGACAGTACGTCCAGCTTTTTCTGTGCTTCGCCTTGCACGTTTTCGCTGCCGGCTGTACCCAAAACCTCACCCAATGCACCTTTGGCAATCGAGCGGCTGATGAGTTTACACGCACGCGAAACGACCTCCAGCAGCAGGCGCAGATCGTTCGGAATGTTGTTGAACTCGCGTTGTTGTTCAATCAGATAACGCGATAGGCTTTTACGTTTCATGATGGTTTCCTAAAGTTAAAAATAAAAATGGTCATGTATGCTTATGTGATGAATGCTTTATTCAATGTGGCAAGCGCAAAGCCTTATGTACGATTTCGCCCACGTCGTTCGAGAGCTGCGGTGCAGCGGCGATGTGCTGCAAGGCTCGCTTCATTTCGCTTTGGTACGGCTCGGCAAACATGCGCCAGTTTTCACAGGTGCGCGCCAGACGCGATGCCGTTTGCGGATTTTTCGCATCCACAGCCAATACCTGCTCCGCCCAGAAGCGATAGCCCGCGCCGTCGGCTTGGTGGAATTGGTGCGGATTCATATTGCAGAATGCGAAAATCAGCGAACGCAGGCGATTTGGATTGAGTAGGGTGAACGCCGGATGCGCCAACAGGCTGTGTAGCGTGCCTTGCATTTGAGCAAAATCGCCGCTGCTGCGGATGGCCTGCGCGGTGAACCATTTGTCGATGACCAACGCTTCGTCTTGGAAACGTTGGTAAAAATCGTCAATCAGTGCGCTTGCATTGTCCGAAAAATATTCAATCGCGATATTCAGCGCGGCCATGCGATCGGTCATGTTGTCACACTCTTGGTATTGAGTACGAACCGCACGCCATGCGTCACCCGCGCGCTCGCCGGATTTCGCCCAGTAGCTCAAGGCGAGGTTTTTCAGGCTGCGTTTGCCGGCGGATTCGCCGTCGTAGCAGTAGGCTGCGCCATCGTTCAGCTGTACGTACACATCCGACCAGTATTGGCTCAAACCATGCACCAATGCGCTGCTTACGGCTTTGCGCGCGGTGAATAATTGCTGCGGATCGAGTGGCTGTGTTTGCTGGACGTGCTGCGCCAGCGTGGCGAAATTCGGCAGGGTGAGCAGTTGGGTTTTGTACGACGGACTCAAATGCGCATCTTGCAAAATGTGCTCCAGCGTGTCGATCAGTTCGGTGCTCAAATGCGCAGAATTGGGTGCGGCCATCACAGCGAGAATCACACGGGTGAACAATTGCTGCGCGGCATCCCAACGATTGAACGCATCGGTATCGTGGCGCAGCAGAGTGAGTAAATCAGCGTCACTGTAGTCGTAGTGCATTTCGATTGGTGCGCCAAATTGGCGGTTCAGTGACGGAAGCGGGGCACATGGAATATGATCGAAGGTGAAGGTTTGCTCCGCCTCAGTCAGATTGAGTGTGCGGTTGTGTGCGCCGGAAGCGTCCAATGCCAAGCTTTGTCCATGATAGATGCTGCCGCTCTCGTGTGCGGCGAGCAAGCCCATATTGATCGGAATATGCAGCGGTGCTTTGCGCAAATCGGGCTGCTCCAGTTCAATCCCAACCGGTGGATTGCTTTGTTTGAGCGTCAGGGTGTAGGTTTGGCTGGCTGCATCGTATTGGCCGCTGGCGTGCACGCGCGGTGTGCCGGCTTGTTCGTACCAGCGGGCGAATTGACTCAAATCGGCGCTATTCGCATCAGCCATTGCGATACGGAAGTCATCGCAGGTGACGGCTTGCCCGTCGTGGCGCGCAAAATAGAGATCCATACCTTTGCGGAATCCATCACGCCCGAGCAGCGTTTCGTACATGCGCACGACTTCGGAGCCTTTTTCATACACGGTCATGGTGTAGAAGTTGTTGATTTCTTCGTATTCGTTCGGACGAATCGGATGCGCCATGGGTCCCGCATCTTCAGCAAACTGTGCGGCGCGCAGTGTATTCACATTGGCAATGCGTTGTACTGCGCGTGCGGATGCGGCGGCGGACTCGGATAGGCCTTGCGCAGACTGGTCGGCGGAGAATTCTTGGTCACGGTAGACGGTCAGACCTTCTTTCAAGCTGAGCTGGAACCAGTCGCGGCAGGTGACGCGATTACCGGTCCAGTTGTGAAAGTATTCGTGTCCGACCACGGCCTCAACGCCTTCAAAATCGGCATCGGTCGCGGTTTCTGGATGTGCGAGCACGTATTTGGTATTGAAAATATTCAGCCCTTTGTTTTCCATCGCGCCCATATTGAAATCCGCCGTAGCAACGATCATGAAGCGCTCTAAATCCAGCGGCAGGCCGTAGCGTTGCATATCCCATGCGATGGAGGCTTTGAGTGAATTCATGGCGAATTGTGCCTTGGGCAGATCGTGGGCTTCGACGTAAACTTGCAACAATTTGGACTGACCATTGTGGTCAATGGTTTCTTCGATATGCGCCAATTGACCAGCAACGATGGCGAATAAATACGATGGTTTCGGGAATGGGTCGTGCCACAGCGTTCGATGCCAGCCGTCGTCTAACTCTGAGCTTTCTACCAAATTGCCATTGGCCAATAACACCGGATAGGTGATTTTTTCGGCGATCAGTTCAACGGTGTAGACCGACAATACATCGGGGCGATCAGGGAAGTAGGTCATGCGGCGAAAACCTTCGGCCTCGCACTGGGTCATCAGGTGCTCGCCGGTCGCGTACAAGCCAGATAGGCTGGTGTTTTCAGTCGGGTTGCAGGTGGTGACGATGGTCAGCTCACCTTGCGCGGGCATGTGGTGCACGGTCAGAATTTTATCTGTCAGCTCGTATTGCTCAGGGGTGAGCGTGGTTTGGTTCAGAGCGATGGATTTTAGTGTGAGGTGCTCGCCGTTTAAAACGAGGTCTGTATCTGCTTGATTGTCTGTGTGTTGGAATACGATGCGATTGGTTACAGTCGTTTCGTGCGCGTTTAGACGAAACGACAAATGGGTGCGTGTGATCTGAAACGGGTAAGGCTGGTAGTCGGTGCGTAATGGCATAGGTGATGGGTATTTATGATGAATTGTTTGAATATATGATGCTTACATCATAGCTGGAATTGTAAACGAAACACATAAAAAAAGCGGGTCATTGACCCGCTTTGAAGGTGTTTTCGATATTCTTTTAACACGATTATTTGTGAAAACGTTTACTCCGAGTTTGTTGTTAGTTATTAGAGTCACGCAAAATCGGCGGTCTGGTTGGAATCGTCGTCGATTTTTCAATGATCTCATCAAGTTTTTTCTCCGAAGAAGCTTTGACATCGGCTTCGTTGACTTTCTCTGACGATTGGCGTGCCTCTGAACCTGGCAGTGGTACGGAGTTTGGATCGACTTTGAGCTCTTCGATCGGCGGTGCCAATTGGCCGTCAATGGTCAGGTTCGGATCGGTCGGGTTGCGTTTGACTGGGGCGTTGGAACCACCGGTAGAGCCACCACCGAGGATGTTGCCAGTACCCGCGCCCCATGAGGACTCGCGGTTTTCAATTTTCTTGCCTTGCAATGCGACGCGCATATAGTCCATCCAGATCGGCAGCGCCAGACCACCACCGAATTCGCCCTCGCCCAAGGATTTATTACCGGTATCAAAGCCCATCCAGGCAATACCGACCAGGTTCGGCTGATAGCCGGCAAACCATGCGTCTACGGCGTCATTGGTCGTGCCGGTTTTACCGGCGATATCTGAGCGTCCCAATGCCTGTGCAGCACGTGCTGTACCACCACGAACCACACCTTTGAGCAGAGAGTCGACCATGGCGGCGTTTTCTTTGGTGATGATGCGGTTTTTCTCGTCACCGGCTTTACGCGGTTGAGCTTCCAAGATGGTTTTACCATCGCGATCCACTACTTTGGTGATGAGGTACGGGTCGACTTTGTAACCTCCGTTGGCAAATGCGCCATATGCGCCGACGATTTGGTATGGTGTGGCTTCAATTGCACCAAGGGCTACGGTCAGGTAGGCATCAATGCGTTTGCCTTCGAAGCCAAAACGTTCGGCATAGCTGCGGAAGTAGTCGTTACCGATGCTTTGCAACAAGCGAATGGAGACCATATTACGCGAGGAGGCCAATGCGGTGGACAGCGGAATCGGGCCGAGGTAGCGACCATCGGCATTTTTCGGCTTCCATGAGCCGACTTGGATTTCCGCGTCATTGACGATCGAGTTCGGATTCATGCCGTTTTTTTCCATGGCGGCGGAGTAGATGAACGGCTTGATGGTGGAACCCGGTTGGCGGTAACCTTGGGTGATGTGGTTGAATTTGCTCAAATCGAAGTCAAAACCACCGACCAAGGCGTGAATCGCACCGTCATTCGGATCCATGGAGACGAATGAGGCTTGTACCGCCGGGGCTTGTGAGATTTTGTAATGTTGACCATCACCGGAGTCCACGACACGCACGACGGCACCGGGTCTAATTCCCTTTTTACCGGCTGTGCCTAATAATTTTTGTGCAGGACCTAAGCTCGCACCGGAAATTTCGATATTTTCGCCATCGGATAAGATGCCTTTCATGACCCCACCACTGGTGGCAGTGACAATGGCGGCACGCAATTTGTCAAAATCTGGGTGGGTGCCGAATATAGTGGCCAATTGTTTTTTGCGCTCTTCCGGATTATTGGATAATTCGTAATGATCTTCTGCACCGCGGTAGCCGTATTTGCGGTCATAGGCGAATACGGCCTTGCGTACGGCTTCGTATGCGGCGTTTTGCTCTTTACTGCGGATGGTGGTGTAGACTTTCAGGCCTTCCGTGTAGGCCGCGTCTTTGAAGCGGTCAAACATCAGCATACGTGCCATTTCGGCTACGTATTCGGCATGAACGGCATAGTTGATGTTGCGAATCGCGTTTTTGGTGTCGGCGATTTTAACCACTTCGGCACGTGCTTGGTTGTATTCGGCTTGGTTGATGAAGCCTAACTCGAGCATGCGCTCAAGTACGTAACGTTGGCGTTCGTCCGCACGCTTGCGGTTCTTTGCCGGATTGTTGCTGCTGGGTGCTTGTGGCAGGGTGGCGAGCATCGCGGATTCGGCCAGTGTCAGGTCTTTGATGTCTTTGCCAAAGTAGATGTCGGCGGCAGCGGCAAAGCCGTAGGCGCGTTCACCCAGATAAATGTGATTCATGTAGCGCTCGAGAATCTCGTCTTTGGTGAGGTTTTGCTCGATTTTGCGCGCCATGAGGGCTTCGTAGAATTTCCGCGTGTAGGTGCGCTCGCTGGTCAGAAAGAAATTTTTAGCCAGCTGCTGGGTGATGGTGGAGGCGCCTTGCTTATTACCGCCCGGGATCAGGTTATTAACCATAGCGCGCGCCAAACCGTAGTAATCCACGCCGTCATGCTCGTAAAAACGGGCGTCTTCAATGGCCAGCAGGGCTTTTTTCAAATGATCGGGTACTTCGTTGATGGTGACTGGTTTGCGGCGCTCCTCGCCGAATTCCCCAATCAATTCACCGTCCGCGCTGTAAATTTGCATGGCCATGCGCGGTTTGTAATCCTTGAGTGCATCAATCGGTGGGAGTTGACGCCACGCGACAACAACGGCGATGGTCAGTGCGATGGCTGCACCAACAGCGGCAAACAAACCCCAAATCAAGAGTGATTTTAGAATTTTTCCCATGCTCCAGCCGGATGATGTTGGGTTTGATGAGTTATTTTCTGTATTCATATATAGATAAATTAGGCGGTAAAACGATGCGAATACCGCATTTTTACGGTTAAAACAGGTCGCTTATTGTATACTTTCGTCGTTTGTTTGTGGTGAAAACCACAGAATCTTTTAAACGTGCGATCAGAAGTGGCTTCATTTTAGGGCTGGTTCGTGGATTTTTTCTGTAAGCTTTTGATTGTTAAAGT
This sequence comes from uncultured Hydromonas sp., assembly GCA_964414735.1. Classification (GTDB taxonomy): domain Bacteria; phylum Pseudomonadota; class Gammaproteobacteria; order Burkholderiales; family Burkholderiaceae; genus CTSOIL-112. The sequence continues at coordinate 6,559 of CAYPYQ010000365.1, read as the reverse complement.
TTTTTATTTAACGGGCTGGTAATGGCTGTTTAGGAGCGTGGTTCAGGTGGTTTGGCAAAAAGTGCAATCTTGGCTGGGTATGGGTTCGCCAGTTTTGACTCTGACACTGGTGGGGCGGGAGGTGCGCTATGTGGTGCGTCAGCGGTCGCGCGTGTTGGTGCAAGGGTGTTGTACTGCACCGCAGGCGTTTCGTGAGGGTCAATTGGTGACGCCGGAGGCGCTGGTGCGGGTGTTACTGCCGTTATTGCCCCGTCTGAAAGGGCAAGTGGGTAAAGTGGCGGTGCTGTTGCCGACTTCGTGGTTGCAATTGCATGAGGTGAGTTTGCCGGCGGGGCTGGATGCCGAAGAGTTGAAATACCAAATGAATCGCTATGTGACTTATACATTGGGGTTGAATTCGGCGGAGGTGTTTTTTGATTGGGCGATACAGAATGCAGATGCAGACAAACGGATGATGACGGTACTGCTCGCGGTGGCGCGGCAGGCCGATGTGGCGCTGTTTCATCGGATGTTTGTTGATAGTGGTTGGCATTTACAGTGGGTTTGCCCGGAGCCGCAAGTTTGGGCTGAGGCTTATCAGGCGCATGCGGCGGTGGAGCGGCCAGTGGCGGTTTGTCAAATTGAACCGCATGCGTTGTCGTTTTGGTTGATCGAGGCGGATGGCCGTGTGCAATCGTTTTGGCATGCATTTGACGAGAGGGAGTCGGCTGGCGTCGGGTTTGTCTATCAAAGTGGTGGTGAAGATGAGGCGCCGGATGGTTGGGTACGTTTTCCATCACGCTTTGTCGGTGATTTGCTGGCACAGTATTTGCCGAGTTGGCTGGGTACGACCAAGGTACATGACTTGAATAAAGTATATGCAACCGGTAAGGGGGTGGATTGGGCGGAGGCAATTCCGTTATTGCAATCGCGCTTTGGTGTGCCGTTTCGTTTGGCTGAGGAAACGCTTAGTACGGATATGGAGCGGTCTTTTTCAACCGTGGCGGTGGGTAATCAACCTCAAATGGGATTAGCGGCGGTTTGGTGGTTATCCAAGCAGGTGGTTGTATGAAATTGTTAAATCTATGGCCTCAGGGTGAGACGGTCATTCGGCCGGTTAAGCGTTTTGCGTTTGAAGTGGTTTTTGCTGCGTTGGTGGTTATGCTGGTTACTCTGGCGACTTGGTTGTGGTTTGATGCGAGAGAGGAAGAGGTGGTCAAGGCGCATCAGATTTTGCAAACGGAATGGCAGCGCGTGAGTCAACAGCGGGATATGGATGTTTTGTCCAGTGCGCAAATGCCGCGTTTTATGCGCCAAGTAATTTCGGGTGAGCTTGATTGGATGGGTGAGCTGCCGCAGTGGTCGCAGGATGGCCGTGTGCGTTGGCTGTCGGCCAAGCTGGAGCATAGCAGTTTGTTATTAGAAGGTGCCGCGCAGAATGGCGCAGCCATCGAGGCGGTGGCCGAGCAGATTCGGGCGCGCTATCCCGAGCCGCCGTTGAGCATCAGTGAAATTACCAGTGTGACGGTGCGCGGGGAAAAATGGTGGCGCTTTTCGATGAGGGTTGATGGCGTGGGGTTGCTGTATCGTTGGATTTTAACTCCTGAGTCTGCTCACGCGGCTTCATCGACATCGAATGCCAATCCGGCTCAAGTGACACCAGCGGAGGGTGTCCTCATTGAGTCGAATGTACCGCAAAAGGCTGTGTCAACCGGAGACGCACGATGAAACGTGATTTTGGTTCGGCTATGCACTGGCGTGATTTGGATGTGGCGCAAATGGCGTATTGGCCAAATGCACCGCGTCGCTGGTTTTTGGTGCTGTTGAGTGTGTTGTTATGGGTCGGTTTGATGGCGATACTGGTGTGGCCGAAACTGACTCAGTTACACACGGCTCGAATGCAGCTGCAAACGACACAAGAGCAGTTGCATCAAGCGCTGCGTGTTCCGCCGAATGTTTTGGATCGGGTACCGCCGGTGCGCATGATTCGGCAAAATGAGGAAGCGGCGTGGTTGGCAGGTTTGGCTACGGCGGCGCATGAGCGGAATTTGACAGCAGTCGTACTCAAAGTACAAGAAACGCCTGACGATGAACGCAAACAACTACAAACAGAAATCCAACGTGCAGCACAGGAAAATGCCCGGTTGTTTGGTCGGCAAGCGATGAATTTACCAATGGATTGGCTCAAGCAAACCGCGTTTTTGAACCTGACGGTGCAGGGTTCTTACGCCGATCTATTGGCATTTGTGGCGGTTTTGGGTGCGCATGACGAATGGCTGGCGATTCGTGACGTAGAACTGGAAGCAGTCGGTTCGAATCAGGTGCGCTGGTCTGTGGTCTTGTGGTATTTCAAAGAGGTGGCTCCGAATGCAGTTCAATAAACATTCACAGCGCTGGATGCTCGCTTTGATGTCAGCATGGTTTGGGCTGTTGCTGGTCTCTGCCTGTACGGATGATAAAGTCACTCGCATGATACCGGATACGCCCAATGAGGTGCTTCAGTGGTTGCAAGCTGAATTGCAAGAAGAGCGTGTTACTCAAACGCCTCCAGAAATGAATCGTCTGAACGAACAGCTGAGCAGCAGTGATCGGCGTCTGATGCGCACCGCTGATGGAACGACGCCAATCGCGGATAACGTATTTCTGGCAGTGAATGACACGGCAGCAGATAAAGCAGCCACCCCTCCAAAAAATACAGCTCGTGTAGAGGCCGCTCATGCTACGCCACCGAGTTTGTCTAAAAACGTGAGCGATGCACTTTTACTCGGCATGCAATATCCCACGTCATCCAAAACTGAGATCCAAAAGGCGTCGGAGGACGAACCGGATTTGAGTCAAGCCGGTGCGCAGCAAATCAAATACATCGGTTTGATGCAAGCCGGTGCGGACACATACGGCTTGGTGCGTGTCGGTTCGCGTGTCTATCGTGTCGTGCCTGATATGCGCATTGGGGGCGGACAATGGCGCGTACTCAAGATTGACGCCACACAGATGCAAGTTTTAATCAATGGAAAAACGGTTCATTATGGTAAATAACCTACATCCGAGCGTCATGCATCGGGTGAATTACACAGCTAAAATTATGCGTCGCAGCGCATGGGTACTCACGTTGGCGCTGCTCAGTCCGGTATTTGCTGCGCAGGCACAAACTGCGCTCAGTGAGACGGCGGTTTCCGCAGTAACTGCGGGTGAAAAACGCATGGATTTTTCGTTTCAAGATATTCCCGTGCGCGCGCTGCTGCAACTTTTGGGCGAAACAGCGGGCGTCAATATCGTGACCGACGAATCGGTCGGTGGCACAATTACCCTGAATTTGAAAAACGCTGCGTGGCAAGAAGCGTTGGACGTGATCGTGCGTGCGAAAAATCTGCAAACGGAAAAAATCGGCAGCACCGTGTATGTGCGCGGCAGTGCGCCCATCCTGCCTTCGCGCGGGGCGTTCGTGGCTGGTAGCGATAACGGTATGTTGCCCATGTCGGCAAACCCACACCGCCAACAGGTACTGATCGAAGCACGCATCGTCGAGGCCGAGGACTCATTTTCACGCAGCTTAGGGATTAAATTGGGATTTAACGACCGCAGTCATTTGGGCTATCGGGTGGTACCCGACCCGAACGATGCGACCAAAACCATCACCATTGCGCAGCCGGTATCGGGGAGCCGCACGGTGTTTGGCGGTACCAGCGATGCGGTGCAGGGCTTGAGCGGGCAAACCATATTGACCGACACGGTAAGCGCTGCCAACCAAATGATTAATTTTCCAGCTGCGGTCTCCGCTGGTGGCACTGATCCGGCCAGCTTCGCCATGAGTTTGTTTAACTCCAATTTGACGCGCTTTGTGAATCTTGAAATCAGTGCGCTGGAAACCGATGGCAAAGGCAAAGTTATCTCCAACCCGCGTGTGGTCACGAGCAACAATGTCAAAGCCGTGATTGAACAGGGCACCGAGATCCCGTATCAGCAGGCGACCAGCTCCGGTGCAACCAGCGTGTCGTTTCGCAAAGCCAATCTGAAGCTGGAGGTCACACCGCAAATCGTATCGAGTGGTGAAGTCATGCTTGACGTGGATGTGACCAAAGACAGTGTGGGCGCGCAGACCACGCAAGGCTACGCGATCAACACCAAGCACGTTCAAACCCAAGTCAAAATTGATAACGGCGGCACACTCGTGATCGGCGGCATTTATCAGGAAGATAGCCGCAAAGCGGTGGACAAAGTACCGCTGCTCGGTGATATTCCGCTGCTGGGCAACCTATTCAAAACCACCACGCGTTCGGTGAGCAAAAACGAACTGCTGATATTTTTAACGCCGCATCTTTTGGACGCGCGTGGTAATATTTTGCCTGCCAAAAACGCAACCCTGCGCATTGACGAATAATACCCGTACCGAAAATCCATGACTCCGAGACATTACAAAACCAGCATTGCCATCAGCCCCGCACAAAAAGCCCTACTCAGTCGCGCGCCGAATATCTACTTGATCGGCCTGATGGGTGCGGGTAAATCCACAGCGGGCAAGATGCTGGCGCGTACCTTAGGACGCGACTTCTATGACTCGGACGAAGAAATCATCCATCGTACTGGCGCAAGCATTCCGACGATTTTCGAGATTGAGGGCGAATCAGGCTTTCGTGAGCGCGAGCAGCGCATGATTGCCGAACTGTGCGCCAAACAACCGATTGTTCTGGGTACCGGTGGCGGTGCGGTGCTGCGCGAAGCCAATCAACAGGCGCTCAAAAACAGTGGTTGGGTGGTCTATCTCTCCACCACGCCGGAACGACTGTACAACCGCACGCGCTACGATCGCAACCGGCCACTGTTGCAAACCGAAGACCCGTTGGCAACCTTGACCGAGCTGTACCAAAAGCGTCATCCGATTTATGATGGCTTGGCCGACATCGTGATCAAAACCGGTGCGGGACACGTCACCCGCGTGGTTGCTGAAATCATCGAACAATTGACCCGTAAACTGAGCGAGCAGCCGGATCAAGGTGAGGCAATACCGACGCCGGACGAACCCACTACCGATAACCCAAGTTAAACTGAAATCATGAGCACCATTACTGTAGAGCTGGGCGAGCGTGCCTACCCGATTATCATTGAGCCCAATGCCTTGCAACACACCGCGGCTTTGCAGCAGGCGATCAAAGGCAAAACTGTGTTGATCGTCAGCAACACCACCGTTGCGCCGCTGTACGCAGAGCAAATGGCGCAAACCGTGCGTGATCTGGGCAAAACCGTGTACGTACATGAGTTACCCGACGGCGAAGCGTACAAAAATCTGGAAACGCTCAATACCATTTTTGACGCGTTGCTCACGCATCAATGCGATCGAAAAACCACGATTATTGCACTGGGTGGCGGCGTGGTCGGTGATATGGCCGGATTCGCAGCGGCCAGCTATATGCGCGGTGTACCGTTTATCCAGGCGCCGACGACCTTGCTCTCGCAGGTAGATTCATCGGTTGGTGGTAAAACCGGCATCAATCATCCGCTGGGTAAAAATATGATTGGCGCGTTTTATCAGCCGCAGCTGGTATTGGCCGACATCAACTCACTCAATACCTTACCCGAGCGCGAACTCTCCGCAGGCTTGGCCGAGATCATCAAACACGGCGCGATTTACGATGCCGAGTATTTTGCATGGCTTGAGCAAAACATGCCCGCTCTGCGTGCGCGTGATGCGGTCGCGCTCACCCATGCGATTGTGCGCTCTTGTGAAATCAAAGCCGAAGTCGTGGCGCAGGACGAACGCGAGTCAGGTCTACGCGCCATCCTCAATTTTGGCCACACCTTCGGTCATGCGATCGAAGCAGGCATGGGCTATGGCAACTGGCTGCATGGCGAAGCCGTTGGCGCAGGCATGGTGTTGGCGGCGGATCTGTCACATCGTTTGGGTCAACTGAGCGCAGTCGAGCTTGAGCGCATTCGTGCGTTGACCGAAGCCGCCGGTTTGCCAACTGTAGCGCCGAAGCTGGGCGTAGACGAGATGATTCAGATGATGCGCCTGGATAAAAAAAGCACAGCGGGCAATATCCAATTTGTGCTGCTCAATGGTATTGGCAAAGCACAGGTGCAGAGCGCCGATGATGATTTAGTGCGCGCCACTTTGGCAATTTGCACGAAGGATTAAACGATTTCTGGCATACATTGAGCCGTGGTTTGAAAGCCTGTTTCGAGAGAGAAACAGGCTTTTTTATTGCACCCGTTTTAGATTTTTGGCACTTTAAAAACCCTAAAAAATAAAGGCCATTGTGTTTTGGACTGATTTCGTTGTTTCACTACAACATTCTGGAAACCCTGAATATACGCGGTTTCTACGATTTTGATTAAACGCTGCTATGCGCCAACTCACAACAAAAACCCTAAAAAAAATTTGGAATGAGAATTATTTTTATCGTATCAAAATATCTGAGTGAATCAATCTAAAGACAGGGTGGATTTTTGGTTTACCCATAAAAACCATACTCTTAAAATGGATCCCAATTTTTATTCACAATCCATTTAACTTAATAAAGGGATCCATTATGACAGCAGTCAAATCATCTTCTCATTCGCATTTCACCCCTTGGCTCAGTCC
>CAYPYQ010000364.1:0-2058 GCA_964414735.1 uncultured Hydromonas sp. | reverse complement strand
TCTGCGGCTTGATCGCCACTGAGCGGATCGTGGTTATTCGGGTCTTTCGGGATAAGAACCTGACCGGGAAAATTGGCCGCAGAGGGCAAATCGGTATAGCGTTCAGGGAATGTCACCGCCAGTTTGCCGGACGGATTGACTTGACCTTTGAGCACATCTGCCACCGCATGACCAGCCTCCTGCCCCGGCAACCACGCCAATACGATGGCATCGGGAATATCACGCCAACTGGCTGTTTCAATCACGCCACCAATGTTCAAAACCACCACCGATTTTTTACCTTTGGCATGAAAGGCATCGGTCACATTGCGCAACAATTGTTTTTCCACCTCGGTCAATTCATAATCGCCCGCCAAATGCCGATCGGCAAACTCCCCAGAATTCCGCCCCAAGGTAATAACGGCCAGATCATTATCCTGAGCCAATCGAGTCAGCATCTGTGGATCAACTGCTTTTAAATCCAATTCAGGAATCGGGGGCGGCAACAGCAGCGGATGCGCTAATGGTGGCCGTTTGGCTTTGGCCGAGGCTATGTACTCGGTATAACGGTTTTTCAAATCATTGTTCAGCGTATAGCCGGCTTGACTCAACCCATCGAATATAGACACCGTACCTGCCACATGTACATCACCACTGCCTGTGCCTCCTTTGACCGTGTCGTATGCGGCATTTCCCAGCAGCGCAATGCGTCGCACTTGCATAGAAAACGGCAATGCCTGTTGCTGATTCTTGAGCAAAACCATACCTTCACCTGCGGCTTGCCGCGATAATTGGGCGTGTGCAGCCAAATCAGGATGATTGTTATAGACATATTTTTTAAAGCTCAAGCTGCGCTCAATCAGTCGCAAAATACGCGCCACGTTCACATCCAAAATATGTGCATTGATTTTGCCGCTACTTATAGCAGCCTCTAAGGATTTTTTCTGACCTTTACTACCCGGCATCAGCAAATCATTGCCTGCTTTGAGTTGAGCAACTGCGTCGCTGCCACCAAACCAGTCGCTCATCACCAGCCCATCAAAGCCCCATTCATGACGCAGCACCTCGGTGAGTAGCGCATGGCTTTCCGATGCGTAAGTACCATTGATACGGTTGTACGACGACATCACCGTCCACGGCTTGCCTTTTCTCACCGCTATTTGAAAACCGCGCAGATACAGATCACGCAGCGGTTGCTCGTTAACCTTGACATTGATGACATTACGATTGGTTTCATGATCGTTCAACGCAAAGTGTTTGATGGATGTACCCACGCCATTGCTTTGTACACCATTGACATACGCGGCCGCCATATTGCCTGAAACGACAGGGTCTTCGGAAAAATATTCGAAACCACGCCCGCCCAGCGGATTGCGTTGCATATTCAACGCTGGAGCGAGCAACACATCCACGCCATAGGATTTAGCCTCATTACCAATAGCCGTACCTACCTGACGCACCAAATCGGTATTCCACGTACTGGCCAGAGCCGTTCCTACAGGAAAAGCCGTTGCATAATACGTCGCCGAATCCTTCGGGCGCTGCGGCTGAATCCGCAACCCCGCAGGCCCGTCCGCCAAAACGATCGACGGGATACCCAAACGAGGAATGGCAAATGTCGTACCTGCCGCCCCCGGAACTTTACCATCCACTTCACCCACCACCGGAGATTGCTTATCTTCTGGCAAGCCGGGCACTTGCATCCCCGTCCCCATGACCAATTGGATTTTCTCCTCATCGGTCATTGCCGCTATGACGGCCTGAATTGAATCTTTACCCAGTTGCGGTAACGGTTTAGCACCAACCGTTTGCCCCATCAGGAGCAAAACTGACGCTGAAATCAACGAAATGGAATGCTTCATAAAAACCCCTGCGAAATGATAGTCGGATATAACGTCATCACAAATGTGATAACGATTTCACAAATCATACGCCCAACATCCAGGTCTATCAAGACATTCAAAAAACTTCTGGAGAAAACTAACGTGACTGGAGAAACGCCTCAATCGCTACCTTGGGTATCACATGGTAATCATTGTGCGGCTGCCACGTATTTGCGATTGAAGTCGGCGTTAAATG
>CAYPYQ010000363.1:0-3004 GCA_964414735.1 uncultured Hydromonas sp. | reverse complement strand
CGGTGTGATTGTGGTGGGTTTTGATGCAACCGATGATGCCAAAGCTGCGGTCAAAGCAGGTAAAATGGCCGCAACCGTAGCTCAAAAACCAGCCAAAATCGGTGAGCTGGGTGTTAGCACTGCGAAAAAACTGATCGCCGGTGAAAAAGTTGAGAAATTCATACCTGTTGAACTGGAACTGGTGAAACAATAAAACCACTTTCCCTGACGCCCCCAACAAAAAGCCCTACAAACAATGTAGGGCTTTTTTAAATCAATCGTAACAACGCCACGCTCACTCAATCGCATCATCTCCCAAAAAGCCCCCGCGCCGAAAGGTCAACACCAGCGTATCGCGGTGACCGTGTTCGGCGGTCGGCTGAATGGGAGTGGACTCATGGATGACTTTGGCGTCATTCATCCACAGCAGCGACCACGGCTCGGTCAGGGTAAAGCGTTGCCCTTTCGGCCCATTGGCTTCAAAAACCCGAGTTTCACCGCCTTTGATACCGACGCGATCGAGTAGAAATACCATGACAAAATCCACGCCGTCGCGGTGCGCGCCCTCAGGCGTTGGGCGACCGATGCCATCGGTGGTGTCAATGCGGAATTGATGCGCCTCGATGTACCATGGATCCCTGTTATTATTCGCAGGTTTGACTTCTGAGCACATCTGCGCCGTGCGCTTAATCAAACTTTGCCATGCAGGATGAGCAGCCACCTCAGCTTCCATCGGCTCGAACCAGCGGCGCATTCCGCCGTGCAGCGCGTTGTACTCCACCGGCTGGTAATGCGCACGGTGCTTCGTTTGCGTCAATGCACCCTCTCTCACGACAAAGCACGAATGCCGGCGCAGGCGGTAGCGCCCACCGTCTTTGAGATATTCGTCACGACTCAGTCGCTCCCACGCAGGCGTAAGCGCGGCGAGCGCCTCCATTGGCACACCGACCGCCGCACACACATCCGCCGCGCCCATCACCACCATCCCTTGCTCGCGCATGATTGTCAAACGTTGGTCAGCTGGGGTAAGGGGCGGCGCGATCAGTAAAGTCATGATGAGGTTATTCAGGATTGGGACAAAAACACATCGAGCAATTCAAAAAAACGATCGATTTCGGATTGTGTATTGTAGTGCAAAAAGCCCAAACGATTCACGCCTCCTTGATCCATCAGTCCCAAATAACTCACCAAACCCTGCGCGTAGAAATGCCCATCGCCCACGCACACATCGTATTGACCGCAAAATTCACTGAATTCGCGCGGCGAGCGCCCCTGAATCCGAAAGGCAAACGTTGGCGTACGTCCCTGCACTTCGTGCCGCCCGTACAAGGTGATCTGCGGATAAGCGCGTAAGCGTTGCAAAAAGTACGCCGACAAATCCTGCTCATGCTGATGCATCCAGGCAAAACTGGCGATCAGCCGTTCGCGCAGCGTTGCCTCTGGTCGTGCTCTCCCAGAAACGCCAGCAATGACGGCTATATCCGCCAGATACTCGACCGTCGCGCTCAACGCAGCCAAACCCTCAAAGTTCTGCGTGCCCTGCTCCCACTGATGCGGATTTACGCACGCCGCTGGCTCTACTTTATACGGCTGTAACCGCTCCAGATGCTTGGTTTTTGCGTATAAAGCCGCCACATGCGGCCCCGTGAATTTATATGCGGAAATCGCCAAAAAGTCGCAATCCAGCGCCTGCACATCGAGCAAATGATGCGGCGCATAATGCACCGCATCCACGAAGGTCAATGCACCGACCTTTTTGGCCAAAGCCACCACGCGCACCACATCCACGATCTGTCCGCTAACATTCGAGGCATGGGTCACGGCGATCAATCGGGTGCGATCATTAAGCAGACTCGCCAAATGCGCGTAATCCAAATCCAAGGTCTCAGGATCAATGCGCACCTGATGCACCGTCACACCGCGATCCTGAGCGGCACGCTGCCACGAGGACACATTGGAATAATGATCCAGCGCGCTGACGATGATTTCGTCACCTGCCTGCCATGTTTGACTGATCGCTCGCGAAAAACCAAACATTAAATTGGTCGCTGTCGGACCAAAGACGATATTCTCCGCCTGCGCATTGAGCAAAGCGGCCACCGACTCACGCGCCTGCTGCATCACTGCCACGGTTTTCTGGCTGGAAAAATACGGTGCGCCCAAATTCGCGTTATAACGAGACAAATAGCCTGTCATCGCATCCAACATCCGCTGCGTCACCTGTGCGCCACCGGGCGCATCAAAAAAAATCGGCGCTCGTCCAGACGGCGCGATTTGCGATAAAGCAGGCAGCAGCGCACGCACGCGATCCACGTGCGCCACAGCATCGTGAACAGTCATAAAACTCCCTTATTCCGGTTGCCGTGCGGTCACGACGAATAAATCATAATTACCCGGACGATCCGAGCGAGTGGCGTGAATGTCATTGGCATCGTGCCAAAACAGCGCGTCATTGAGCACAATGTATTCACCCACTTGGAAACGGCGCTCGACAAAAGCCGGACTGTCCTTCGTCTGGTGCACACGGATTTCGCCGCCATTGAGATTTTCATAATTAATCATAAACATCCCAATGCGATTGTAGCCATCCTGATGTACGCCCTCTGGCGCCACTTCGGCCATGCCATTGGGTTGAGCAAAAATACGCAATTGGTGAATTTCAAGCTCCACGCCGTTGGCTAATTTTGACTGCGCACAAAAATGCGCGATCATTTCTTGAAAGCCTGGACTTGCGCAACAGGCCTCTTCCATGTCCTCATACTCGCGCGCTACATCGCCTTGGAAGTGATTGAATTCAGAAGATTGGGTAAAAGCGCGTTTAGGCAAACGACGTACGCCACCATTTTCATAGACAAACGCACTGAAACGACGTTTGCGGTAAGCGCCGTCTTGGTAGATATTATCGGGAAGATTATTGAAAAACGGCGCCAGATCAGCCAGCGCTGGGGCGGACAAAGCGCCCATAGACAAATAAAATGGATTGTGTGTAGGTGCATGTACATGCAACATGGTCGTCTCCTTAACT
>CAYPYQ010000362.1:0-1418 GCA_964414735.1 uncultured Hydromonas sp. | reverse complement strand
TGCAAGAGGCCTGCATTGCCTTTGGCGGTCACATCATCGTCGGGCTGGATGCGAAGGATGGCAAAGTGGCGACCGATGGCTGGAGCAAAATTACCAAACACGAAGTCACCGATCTGGCGAAAAAATACGAAGACTACGGCGTGAATTCGATCATCTACACCGACATTGGCCGTGACGGCATGCTGCAAGGCATCAACATCGATGCGACGGTGAAGTTGGCACAAGCCTCCAGCATTCCTGTGATCGCATCGGGTGGTCTGTCGAATATGCAAGACATCGACAATCTGTGTGCCGTCACCGACGAAGGTATTGAGGGCGTGATCTGCGGTCGTGCGATTTACTCGGGCGATTTGGATTTCGCAGCGGCGCAGGCGCGTGCGGATGAGTTGCTCGAAATTGATCCGACTGAAGACGAGGCGTAATTCGCTGTAAATATTTTTGGACTGTTTATGTTAACCAAACGAATTATCCCCTGTCTGGACGTCACCGCTGGTCGAGTGGTTAAGGGCGTGAACTTTGTCGGTCTGCGCGATGCGGGTGATCCGGTGGAAATCGCGCGCCGCTACAATGAACAAGGCGCGGATGAGCTGACTTTTTTAGACATCACCGCAACGTCGGACGACCGTGATTTAATTTTGCACATCATCGAGGATGTGGCGTCGCAAGTGTTTATCCCGCTGACCGTGGGTGGCGGTGTGCGCAAGGTTGAGGACGTGCGTCGTTTGCTCAACGCGGGCGCGGATAAAATTTCGATGAACTCGTCTGCGGTGGCCAACCCTCAGTTGGTCAAGGATGCGACGGATAAATATGGCTCGCAGTGTATCGTGGTGGCGATTGATGCCAAGCGCGTTGAAGGCTCGCCGGATGATGCTCCGCGCTGGGAAGTGTTCACGCATGGCGGACGCAAAGGTACGGGCATAGATGCGATTGAATGGGCGCGGCAAATGGATGCGCTGGGTGCGGGTGAAATTTTACTCACCAGCATGGATCGCGACGGTATGCAGTGCGGTTTTGACCTCGCGTTGACCCGTGCGGTGGCGGATGCGGTGCGCATTCCGGTGATTGCGTCCGGTGGCGTGGGTAATCTACAGCATTTGGTTGATGGGATTAAGGAAGGTCGCGCCGATGCGGTGCTGGCCGCGAGTATTTTCCACTTTGGCACGTATACGGTACAAGAGGCCAAAGCGTTTATGGCGGCGCAGGGCATTTGCGTGCGCTGATTTTGGGCTGAAAATAAAATGGTAGAACGATTGAATCGAATTGCATGGGATGAGCATGGCTTGGTGCCGGTGATTGTGCAGGATGCGCAAACGCAAAAAGTATTGATGTTCGCATGGATGAATCGCGAAGCGCTGCAAAAAACCATGGAGCTCAAACGCGCGGTGTATTTCTCGCGTTCACGTCGCAAATTATGGTTC
>CAYPYQ010000361.1:0-1384 GCA_964414735.1 uncultured Hydromonas sp. | reverse complement strand
GCAAAAAACGACACACGGCTTTTTGAACATGATGCAAACTCGGCGCGTGCGTTCGCGTCAGATGGTGGCAGGGTGGCTCATCCTCGCTGTGTGTGGTTTGAGCAGCGTGAGCGCGCAGGCCAAGCCGATGACGGATGCGGCAATTGCATCGCGGACGGTGCGCTCGGATGATGTGGGCGTGGTGCTGCAAGTCCGCAGTGGTGATTCGCTGCGCGATATTGCGCAATACTATTCGCGCAAACACAATATCCCGTTTCAAAAAGTCTACGAGCAGCTGATTCAAGTCAATCAAGCGCAATTACCAGGTGGCGATCCCGATCGCATGCAGGTGGGCGCGCAGATTTTGTTGCCGAACCGGAATGCCGCCGGTACATCCGCAGCATCTACGGTAGCTACTGCACCTGCCGTACCTGCTGCTTCTGCAACAACCGAGCCGAGCAAACCTGAAACCACAGCAGCCAATACGGCACCATCTGTAACGGCAGCGGGTAATGGCTCAGCCGCCACTGGCTCAACCTCTACGGTCGCAGTTCAAGAGCAAGCCAAACCTACGGCTGCGGCACCATCTCCTGTAACATCAGCGCCATCGGCGCCGCCTACCCCAGCTGTTGCTCAAAACGAACCGGTAGCACCTGCGCCATCATGGTTGGAGCGCATTCCTCAGTCCTTATGGACGTTGCTGATCCCTGCGCTGTTGTTGGGGTTGGGGGTTGCTTACCTGATGCGTCGTCCACGCGCTGAGGAAGAGCCCGCAGTGGAAATAGCAACAGAGACGACTGAAACTGTAGTTGAAGCGCCACCTGTTTTGCAGGAATCCGGCTTGTCCGCATCTATTGAAAAAACTGCGACCCATGATGTTTCGGAGGCTCCCGTTGTTGCGCCATCCCGTCAAATGGATGATGCTACTCAAACGTTGAGTCCCGTGGCTCCAACCGACGTGATTGGGTCAATTGAATCGAATCGTTCAGAAACAGAGCAGACATCATCAGCAGACGAAGAGGGCAGCGAAGTATTGCCAGAGGCGGCAGAGGAAATCCAGCACCGTTTCAAACAGGCGTTGCATGGCTTGACGGCGGACAAACTGGATTTGCGTAAACCGGCGACAGATGCTGCTGTCAATACCGCAGCTACGGAAGCGGTGGCTTTGGGTACGGCAAATACTACGACATCTCGCTTGAACGTCAATCACCTGTTGCGTCAGTACGCTGATCACACCTTGGATAAAGGCGATCAAGTGAATTACTACGCTTTGGCCGAGCGTACGCGCCTGCAAAAATGGATGAGCACACAGTCAGAAGACGATTTGCTGACCCATGCACAAAAAGCCTATGGCGAAGGCTATCCAAACGTCGCTCATCATATTTTGAACGAAGTTTTGCTGCGT
>CAYPYQ010000360.1:0-10024 GCA_964414735.1 uncultured Hydromonas sp. | reverse complement strand
CACGGCTTCTTGCGCGGTGAATGGCTCGCCCAGCATGAGTTTTTCCGCTGCTTTGAGATAACCGCCGTTTTGCACCATATTCAGGCTGGAGCTGCCTTCCGGACACAACGCAAGGTTAATGAACGGCGTGGATAAACGCGCGGTATCACCGACCACGACGAAATCGGCGTGCAGCAACATGGTTACGCCAATGCCAACCGCAACCCCATTAACCGCGATGACCAGTGGCTTGGAAAAATCACGCAGCGCGTAGAGAAATTGCACAATCGGCGAGCTGGCGATGTCCGTAACGTTGTTCAAAAAATCGTTCAGATCATTGCCCGCGCAGAACATTTCCGGCTGTCCGTAGATCACCACCACGCGCACCGCGTCGTTTTGCTCATAGGCGCGCAGTGCGTCGCTCATGTGCTGATACATTTCGAGCGTCAAGGCATTTTTTGCCTCGGGACGGTTGATTTGCAGTGATGCAATGTGTCCGTCAATATGACTGATGATACTCATGATCTGCCCCTTGTTGATTCTGCGAATGGTTTAGTTTAACTCAGCCAGCAGCTTTTGCCAAAGCGTGTCTTTAAACTGTTCTTTGAAAAAACCAAAATGCCGGATGTGCGGCATACCGATGTCCGCTGGCGCGATGCGTCGCATGGTTTTCGGTGCGTTCACGTACAGGCTGTGGATGTGCTCGGTATTGCGCGCCGACATGTAGTCGTCATCGGTGAAGGATAGGGAAACAATCGGTGTGCGTACAGCAGCAAATTGCGCACGCACGGCCTCACCCTCGCTGGCAATGTAGTCGGGATGCAAACACCAGTCACGCCACTGCATGATCACGCCTTTTGGAATATCGCCGACCATCTTTAAACGCTCGCCCGGAAAATAACCAAACAGCGGTGTGAGCAGCGGCACAAAGACAAACCAAAATAACGGCGCACGTCGGCGCAGCTCAGGCGCATTTTCTTTCCAATAGCCGCTGCCCGTACCGACCGTGATCGCTTTGTGCAGTGCCGCATGATCCACCATGCCGATGATTTGCCCGCCCAAGCTATGCCCAACCCAGTACAGTGGCACATCGGGATAGCGTTGTTTAAGCACATCGAGTATCAATGCCGCCTCAGCACCCCAGTCGAAAAAATCGGAGGAGATCTTTTTCAGCGGAGTATGATCCACTTTGAGCGATTCACCCATACCCGAATGATCGAAGGTTACTGCGGCAAAGCCTTGTTGAGCCAGCCATGCGGCAAATTTACGGTAGTAGCGCTGTTTCACGCCCATCGCCGGTGCCATCAGCACCACACCGCGCATGGTCGGCGCATCGGGAACAAAATGATGGACGGCCAGAGCATAGCCTTTGAGCGACGTCAGTATTTCGCTGGTGTGCGACATAAACGACTCCTACAGCATCCAAACACGCGTAGAGAAACCTAAGCCGTGAATTTCATTCAACTCACGGCTTATGATTCACTCGACTGCATCCAGTGATGGTTTTATTTTTGCTTGTGCGATTTGTTGAATGCGCACTGTCCGAGAAATCCCCTCGGACAGACAGCATCACTCGAACGATTACAGGCGTTCCAAAATGCCCGCTGCGCCCATACCGGTACCGATACACATGGTGACCATGCCGTATTTGCCGCCGGATTGTTTCAGACCGTTCAACACAGTCGCCGAACGAATCGCGCCGGTCGCACCCAATGGGTGACCCAAGGCAATCGCACCGCCCCACGGGTTGACTTTCGCCGGATCGAGGTTCAGATCGCGCATCACGGCCAAAGATTGCGCTGCGAACGCTTCGTTCAACTCAATCCAATCCATGTCGTTCAAAGTCAAACCAGCCACTTTCAATGCCGCAGGAATCGCTTCTTTCGGACCAATCCCCATGATTTTCGGATCAACACCGCGCACAGCGAATGATACAAAGCGGCCGATCGGCGTCAGGTTGTGCTCTTTGAGGAAACGCTCAGAGACCAAGATCAACGCTGCCGCGCCGTCCGACATCTGCGAGCTGCTGCCCGCCGTCACGCTGCCTTTAGCAGCGAACACCGGTTTGAGTTTGGCCAAAGCTTCCATGGTCGTACCTTCGCGGGGACCTTCGTCTTTGCTCACCACGAATTCATTGGTTTTCAACTCTTGTGTGGCCAAATCCACATAGGTGTCACGCACGGTCACGGGTGTAATTTCCGCGTCAAAGTGACCGGCTGCTTGCGCGGCCAATGCACGACGGTGTGATTCGACGGAGAAGGCGTCTTGATCTTCGCGTGAGACGTTCCATTGTTCCGCCACTTTCTCAGCGGTCAAGCCCATACCGTAGGCGATACCGAGGTTTTCGTCTTTTTCAAAAATCGCCGGATTCATGTCGGTCAAAATCGCGTTCATCGGCACCATGCTCATGGATTCCGCGCCCGCAGCGATCATCACGTCGGCTTGGCCGGTGCGAATGCGATCCGCCGCCATGGCCACGGCAGTGATGCCCGACGCACAGTAGCGATTCACGGTCACGCCGCCCACGCTGTGGGGCAAACCGGCGAACAATACGCCCATACGCGCCATATTCAGACCTTGCGGACCTTGCGGAATCGCGCAGCCGACGATGGCGTCTTCAATCAATTTTGGATCCAGCGTTGGTACTTGCGCCAATGCACCTTGAATCGCATGTACCAGCAAGTCATCCGGACGGGTATTTTTAAATACGCCACGAGGCGCTTTACCCACTGGGGTGCGCGTTGCGGCGACGATGTACGCTTCTTGCAATTGAGTCATTTTTTACTCCTAAACGATGGTGAACCACCGCTTGATTATTCAGCTATTGGCTGGGCAAATCGGCACGGCCGTCTTGCCCACGCGACATTTTTAATTAGTTACGAACCGGTTTACCCGTCGAGAGCATGCCCATGATGCGTTCTTGGGTTTTCGGATTGCCCAAGGCGCTGATAAAGTGCTCGCGCTCGAGTTTGAGCAACCATGCTTCGTCCACCAAAGTACCGGCTTCTACGCCACCGGCTGACAAAGTGTTCGCCACACGGGTCGCCAATTCGCCGTCGTATGGTGAAATGTAGCCGCCATCGCGCATGTTCACAATCATGGATTGCAAAGTCGCTTGTACCGAAGGGCCGGCCGCAGTGATGTTGGCCGCAGCCAACGGCGGACGATAGCCCGATTGCGCCAAGGCGCGGGCTTGTTGTTTCGCCACGAACAGCAATTCGTGAATGTTGAACACGATGGTGTCGGTTGGCAACAGATAGCCGATGCTTTGTGCGTCCAACGCGGATTTCGCCACATTCGCCATAGCGATATTTTGGAACCACGGTTTGATGAATTCGGTCAGATTCGAGAAGCCGTATTTGCCCGCTGCTTGCGCGGCGCGCAGTGCTGCTTCTTTCATACCGCCGCCCGCAGGCACCAAGCCCACGCCCAGCTCAACCAAGCCGATGTACGACTCGAGATGCGCCACGCGGTGTGCGCAATGCAATGCCGTTTCACAGCCGCCACCCAGCGCCAAGCCCGCCACCGCAGCAACGACCGGCACTTGTGCATATTTCACGCGCATCGCGGTGTCTTGGAATTTTTTCACGAACGGCTCAACCGCACGTGCGCCGCCTTTCATGAACAATGGCATGGCCGCTTGCAAATCCGCACCCGCTGAGAACGGACCGCCGCTCAATGACGCGGGCTGCCAGATCACCAAACCGGCGTATTCTTTTTCGGCCAAATCGATGGCTTGGGTCAAACCGTCCAATACGTCTGGCCCGATGGTGTTCATCTTGGTTTTGAATGACGCGATCAATACGTCATCATTTTGATGCCACACACGAATGGCGTCGTTTTCCAATACGGTCGTGCCTGCGGTTTTCGGATCGGCTGCGTTTTCGCCCAACAGGAATGCAGGGAAGGCTTGGCGTTGGTACACCGCCAAATTGCTGCGCGGTACGAACGCTTTTTTCGCTGGCGAGTACGAACCTTCCGGTTTGTGTACGCCGTCAATTTCGTTCACCCATGCTGGCAACGGTGCGCCGGACAAAGTTTTGCCTGCGGCGATGTCTTCGGCGATCCAGCCGGCGATTTCTTTCCAACCTGCCGCTTGCCACGTTTCAAACGGACCTTCGTTCCAGCCAAAGCCCCAGCGAATCGCGAAATCCACGTCGCGTGCGTTGTCGGCAATGCTTTCCAAATGGACGGCGATGTAGTGGAATACGTCACGGAAAATTGACCACAGGAATTGTGCTTGCGGATGATCGGTTTCACGCAACAATTTGAAGCGCTCTGCCGCTGGTTTTTTCAGGATGCGTGCAACCAATTCGTCGGCTTTTGCGCCGCCGGTGACGTATTCACCTTTGGCTGCGTCCAGGACTTTAATTTCTTTGCCTTCTTTGCGGTAGAAACCGGCTTTGGTTTTTTGCCCCAAAGCACCTTTTTCGACCAAGGCTTTCAATACCGGTGGAACCGGGTAATTCGCTGCAAACGGATCGTCCTTGAGGTTGTCTTCCATGGTTTTGATGACGTGTGCCATGGTGTCCAAACCGACCACATCGGCGGTACGGAAGGTCGCTGATTTCGCGCGCCCCAATTTAGAGCCGGTCAAGTCATCCACGAGATCAAAACCCAGACCGTATTTTTGCGCTTCGGCCATCACAGCCAAGATCGAGAACACGCCCACGCGGTTAGCGATGAAGTTCGGCGTGTCTTTCGCGCGCACCACGCCTTTACCCAAGGTGGTGGTGGCGAATGATTCGAGGTTATCCAGCGTGGCTGGCTCGGTGCTGGTGGTCGGAATCAGTTCAACCAGGTGCATGTAACGCGGCGGATTGAAAAAATGCACGCCGCAGAAGCGTTTTTTCAGCTCGTCGTCAAAGCCTTTGGCCAATTCGTTGATCGACAAACCAGAAGTGTTCGATGCGAAAATCGCGTGCGGCGCGAGGTGTGGCGCGACTTTGGCATACAGATCGTGTTTCCAGTCCATACGCTCGGCAATCGCTTCGATCACCAAGTCGCATTCGGCCAATTTGGCCAGATCGGTTTCGTAGTTCGCCGCTTCGACATACGCTGCGTGCGCTGCGTCGCCAAATGGCGCTGGACTGAGTTTTTTCAGATTCGCCAATGCCTTTTCGACGATGCCGTTTTTCGAGCCTTCTTTGGCTGGCAGGTCAAACAATACCACGGGAACTTTTGCGTTGACCAGATGCGCAGCAATCTGCGCGCCCATCACGCCTGCGCCGAGGACGGCGACTTTACGGATGATTAAGTTACTCACGTTCTATCCTCTAAAAGGTGTGCTCCGGCACACGCCGAGCACGGATAATAAAAAAGCGGTCGACGGCATGCTGTACCGTCATCCGCTTTTACCGCAACATTATTGAACGCGTTGCCACGTTTGGTTACGACCCAATGCGCTGATGCCGACATAGCCGCGAACGGTCATGGTGCTGCCGTTATCGGTCAAAGACACGCTGTAGCGCTTGTCATTTTTAGGATCCATGATGGTACCGCCGCCGTATTTGTTACCGCCTTCGGAGCTCACGCCCCACAATACGGTTACACCCGCCAAGTTTTTACCTTTGTAGTTGCCTTCGCAAGCATCGCAGACGTTGCCGCTCAGTACTTGTTGGATGCGGCCTACGTATTTGCCACCTTCGTTGGTGATTTTCACCAATGATTTGGCTTGGCCCGTTTTGTCGTCGATGGTGCGCCATACGCCGGTCGGATCAGCCAATGCCACGCCCGATACAGCGAATGCAGCGACAGCCAAAGCAATTTTATTCAATACCTTCATTTCAGTCTCCTTGTGTGAGGCATAGGGTTTGTATATATGCCACATAAACATCAATCTAAATCAATAGTCCAATTTCAGCATGTATGTGAACGTGAGTACACGCCGCACATAAGTATTCTAACGTACGTTCGGTTGACTGCAAGTTAATTTTTTCAACCGACGCACGTTAAAATCACTGAAACAGACCGCTTTAGTTCGTAATTAGAACCAATTGTCCTGCATCTCGTACAAACTCGCTACGCCAGCACGCGCTTGACGGATGTAACCTGCGGTTTCCGGCAGCAATTTGGCAAAGTAGAAACGTGCGGTTGCCAATTTGGCTTTGTAGAAGTCGTCTTGGTCTTGTTTGTCCAAGGCGATTTTCGCCATACGCGCCCAGAAGTATGAAAACACCATGTGCCCCACGACGCGTTGGTACGGTACGGAGGCCGCACCTACTTCGTCTTGATTCTGCATGGCTTTCATGCCGATTTCCATGGTGAGTTTTTGTACTTTGTCGCCGATGTCGGCCAATGGATTGACGAATTCTTGCATTTTCGCGTCCACGCCGTTGTCTTCGACAAATTTTTGCACCTCGGCGCCGAATGCACGCAGTTTCGCGCCCATGTCACCCAGCACTTTACGACCCAACAAGTCCAAAGCCTGAACGCCGTTGGTGCCTTCGTACAGCTGAGTGATGCGCGCGTCACGCACGTATTGTTCCATGCCGTTTTCAGCGATAAAGCCGTGACCACCGAAGACTTGCACGCCGTGGTTGGTACACTCAAACGCATTGTCGGTCAAGAATGCTTTGATGATCGGAGTCAATAAGGCAACATTGTCCGCTGCCGCTTTGCGTACCGCTTCGTCCGGATGTGACAATTCTTTGTCGATTTCCAATGCGATCCAGTAGGTGAACGCACGCGCGCCTTCGGCATACGCACGTTGGGTCAGCAACATACGACGCACGTCCGGATGCACGAGGATCGGATCGGCTTCTTTTTCAGGGGTTTTCGCACCGGTCAAGGCACGCATTTGCAAACGCTCTTTGGCGTATGTGCGCGCATTTTGGTAAGAGATTTCAGTCAAGCCCAAACCTTGCATACCCACGCCCAGACGCGCCGCGTTCATCATCACGAACATGGCTTGCAGACCTTTGTGCGGCTCGCCGACCAACCAGCCCGCTGCGCCGTCCAAGTTAATCACCGCCGTTGCGTTCGAGTGAATACCCATTTTGTGTTCCAACGCGCCACACGTCACTGGATTACGCGCGCCAATGCTGCCATCTGCGTTTGGCAAGAATTTCGGTACGATGAATAGGGAAATGCCTTTGGTGCCTTTTGGCGCTTCTGGCAAGCGTGCCAACACGAGGTGGATGATGTTTTCCGCCATATCGTGTTCACCGCTGGAGATGAAGATTTTCGTGCCGGTGATGGCGTAGGAGCCATCAGCGTTCGGAACGGCTTTGGTACGCAAAATGCCCAAGTCCGTACCGCAATGCGGCTCGGTCAAACACATGGTGCCGGTCCACTCACCCGACACCAGTTTCGGCAAGTACGCTGCTTTCAACTCATCCGAACCATGCGCGTGCAAACACTCATAAGCACCGTGGCTCAAGCCCGGGTACATGGTCCACGCCAAGTTGGCAGAGTTCAACGTTTCATACAAGGCGTTGTTCAGAGACACCGGCAAACCTTGACCGCCGTACTCCGGATCGCATGAGAGCGCAGGCCAGCCCGCTTCGACGTATTGTTTATACGCTTCTTTGTAACCTTTCGGCGTAGTCACGACCGTGTCATTCCACGTGCAACCCTCTTGGTCGCCACTGTGGTTCAACGGGAAAATCACTTGAGAGGAGAATTTGCCCGCCTCTTCAACGATGGCGTTGATCGTGTCAACGTCCAAATCCGCGTGTGCAGGCAATTGTTTCAATGTCGCTTCAGTGTCGAGCAACTCGTGCATGACAAACTGAATGTCGCGTAATGGTGGAACATAGCTTCCCATGATGGCTCCTTAGCAAAAAAAGGATTGTTTAAAACCGCACATCATGGGAGGGCGTTACGAAACCATCATGTTGTGCGTAAATACTGGCTTAGAATGCGATCTAAAACCTGCTTGACCATATCCATCCCGTTTGAACGCTTCATCAAACGGACGCTTTGGTGAAAACCTAAAGTCAAACCGTATAGTTCGAAAATCATCAGATCAACCGGCGTGTCTTCGCGGAACTCTCCAGAATCAATACAGTAACGAATCGCGCGACGCAGCTGCTCTTCCCAAGCCGTCATCAAGCCCACCAACTCGTCCCGCACAATCCCCGGGCGGTCATCGTACTCCACGGCGCCAGAAATATACAGGCAACCATGCTCCGTCTCCTGACCCAATTTCTGAAACCAATTGCTCAGGATCGCACGCAAACGCTCCAAACCACGAGGCAACGCCAATGCCGGCTTGAGGATGTCGGAGAGAAAACGCGTTTCGTATTCTTTGAGCACCTCGATCAGCAGCTCATCGCGCGAACCGAAGTGTGAGAACACACCGCTTTTACTCATATCCAAACGATCGGCCAAGATCCCGATGGTCACACCTTCCAAACCATCTCTCGACGCCACATCCAGAGCCACATCCAAAATTGCCGCACGGGTTAAATCACCTTTGCGTACATGACCACGTTCTTTTGACATACCGATTCCCAACAAAAATCGAACGCTCGTACTATTTTCAACAATCCCCAGAATATTGTCAATAGCCCGACGAAGATTTTTTTAAAAAATTTACAAAAAATTACTGAGATTTCACTGTATACAGAAAAATCCGCCAAAAACAAAAGAAAACCAACCGTAAAACCCTATAAATGAACGAAACTCATCACACAAACCCAATACCGCTATCACACTCTTGCGCGCTCTGTTTCGCCATCGAAAAACACCCATTCAACGGCAGAAAAATCGGTTAAGCGTGCCCGCCTGACAAGCGTTGCTCCTGATAGGTCGATGCCGCTTGGATGGACAAACCTGTCATCTGAGCAATCGCATCCTGCGCCGCCTGCGCCAGTGCCGCGCGATGTTCAAACTGCCGCGCATCAATCGGCTCGCCATACTCAATGTGCGCCTCTATACCCCGTGCACGCAACAGACTGAAAAAACTTTGCCCAAATGTCGTATCGCCGGCATAACTCGCCAGCAGTGTGGCTTGACCCTTTTGCCGATACAACACCGCCACCGGATAAACCGTCATACCATACGCCACCGCCGGCTGAAACAAATTGGTCTTAAACGGCAATAAATAAGTTCCATCACTGGTTGTGCCCTCAGGATAAAAACCCACCAAATCACCCGCTTCAACCGCAGCGCGAATCTCATTATTGGTTTGATTGATTTTGCTGCGATTACCACGCTCCACATACAACGTCCCCGCCAGCGTCACCAACGTACCTAAAACCGGCCAATCACGCACCTCCGATTTGGAAATAAAGCGCACGGGCTGCACCGAATTAGCCGCGAAAATATCCACCCACGACGAATGATTTGACACCATCACCCCGCGTAAATTCAGCTTAGGCGGATTCTTGACCACCAAGCGAATACCCAACATGCGCAACAGCCACCGGGACCAAACGCGTGCGATCCATTGTTTGTGTGACCAGCTGATAAAACGAAACACCACAGCCGTTAAAAATAAACCGCATAGCACCAACAGTACAAATCCGACCAAGCGCACGGCAGCAAGCAAATATGAAACCATAGACACTCAAAAAAACCACTCAAAACAGCGCCAAGCGCCATTTGATTATTATTGTTAACCGGTTACGATCAAGCTCAAATCGTCCGCCTTTAAAAACCCCAATTCCAATGCCATACGAAATACCATCGTTGATCGCGCACCCGAACGGCAGTACAGCAAAATCGGTTTCGGTGCATCCGCGACCATTTTCGCAAAAGTCAAGGCCAACGCCGGCGACAAATCCGAACCTGAAAACGGCAAATGATAAAAAACCATCCCCTGCGCTTGTGCTGCCGCGCCGACGGATTCAGCCGTTGGCTGATCCGCCCCGCCCTCAAAATTCGGACGATTATTCATCACCGATTTAAAACCCGCTTGCGCCACTTGCGCCATATCCTCAGCACACGCCTGCGGCGCGGTACTAAGCAGCGAGGAATGCTCTGTTATTTCCAAAGCCATAAAAACCCTCTTTTCTATAGGTGGCTCCACATTTCCGTTTCTCATACGCCGAAATTATGCGCGATTGTAGCTTTTTTGCCGCGAACAAACAACGCACTA
>CAYPYQ010000359.1:0-6130 GCA_964414735.1 uncultured Hydromonas sp. | reverse complement strand
AATTTTAGTTAATTCATGATTGAGAGTGAAATAATGGTAGAAGGTAAAATCGTTCAGTGTATTGGTGCGGTAATTGACGTTGAATTTCCGCGTGATAACATGCCGAAAATTTATGACGCACTGGTCATGGATGGCTCTGCGCTGACTTTGGAAGTGCAACAGCAATTGGGCGACGGCATTGTGCGTACCATTTGCTTGGGTTCTTCTGATGGCTTGCGCCGCGGTATGACCGTGAAAAACACTGGCGCGCCAATCTCTGTGCCTGTAGGTACGGGTACTTTGGGTCGTATTATGGACGTATTGGGCAACCCGATTGATGAAGCGGGTCCGGTAGTGACTGAGCAAAAACGCTCGATCCACGCGGTGGCGCCTAAGTTCGACGAATTGAGCCCATCAACGGAATTGTTGGAAACCGGCATTAAAGTGATTGACTTGATTTGCCCATTCGCTAAGGGTGGTAAAGTCGGTCTGTTCGGTGGTGCGGGTGTCGGTAAAACCGTAAACATGATGGAATTGATTAACAACATCGCGAAACAACACGGTGGTTTCTCTGTGTTCGCGGGTGTGGGCGAGCGTACTCGTGAGGGTAATGACTTCTACCACGAAATGAAAGATTCCAACGTATTGGATAAAGTATCTCTGGTCTACGGTCAGATGAACGAACCTCCAGGAAACCGTCTGCGCGTGGCGTTGACCGGCTTGACTATGGCGGAATTCTTCCGTGACGAAGGTCGCGACGTATTGTTCTTCGTAGACAATATCTACCGTTACACCTTGGCCGGTACCGAAGTATCTGCGTTGTTGGGTCGTATGCCTTCAGCGGTGGGTTATCAGCCGACTCTGGCGGAAGAAATGGGTCGTTTGCAAGAACGTATTACTTCAACCAAAACTGGTTCCATTACTTCGGTTCAAGCCGTATACGTACCAGCGGATGACTTGACCGATCCGTCACCAGCAACCACTTTCGGTCACTTGGACGCGACCGTGGTATTGAGCCGTGATATTGCTTCTTTGGGTATTTATCCAGCGGTGGATCCATTGGACTCAACCAGCCGTCAAATTGACCCGAATGTAATTGGTGAAGAGCATTATGGTGTAACCCGTGGCGTTCAAGCGACTTTGCAACGTTACAAAGAATTGCGTGACATTATCGCGATTTTGGGTATGGACGAGTTGGCGCCAGAAGACAAATTGTTGGTGGCTCGCGCACGTAAAATCCAACGTTTCTTGTCTCAGCCATTCCACGTAGCGGAAGTATTTACCGGTGCGCCAGGCAAATACGTGACTTTGAAAGAAACCATCCGTGGCTTTAAAGGTATTATCAACGGTGAATACGATCACTTGCCAGAACAAGCGTTCTACATGGTGGGTGGCATTGATGAAGCGGTTGAAAAAGCAGCTAAAATGTCTTGATTTTGAGCGCCGGTAATTGTATTAATTATCGGTCTCGTCGAAATAAAGTTGCTTGAAACGGTTGGGGTGGCGTATTGAACACGTCATCCGAACGGTTGAATGAATAGTGGTACAAGCTTAGGAAACAGTATGAGTACAATCCAAGTAGATGTGGTCAGCGCGGAAGAAGAGGTGTTCTCTGGAATGGCTGAATTCGTAGCGCTGCCAGGCGAAGCGGGTGAATTGGGTATTTTGCCAGGGCATACGCCATTGATTACGCGCATCAAGCCAGGTGCGGTGCGTATTCAAAATGGTGCGGATGAGGAGTTGGTGTTTGTTGCCGGTGGTATTTTGGAAGTGCAGCCCAATCACGTTACCATCTTGGCCGACACAGCGATTCGTGGGCATGATCTGGACGAAGCCCGTGCTTTGGAAGCGAAAGAACGAGCGGAAGAAGATTTGCAAAACAAGGCTGCGGACATCGATTATGCGCGTGCGCAATCCGAGTTGTCAGTTGCGGTGGCTCAATTGGCCGCTTTGGCCAAGTTGCGCAAGAAAAAGCAGCAATAATTTCTGGCATCGTTGATTCGTTGCATGGTAAAAACAAACCGCCCACCGAGGCAGTTTGTTTTTTCTACAAAAAGGTTTTGCTAGCCACTACCTAATGAATCCCAGATATATGCTTTATAATGTCAAAATGATTGAATTAAACCAAGTTTCTTTTGCCTACTCGCCGCAAAAATCAATTGTCCGTAATGTCAGTATGTCAGTAAACAAAGGGCATGCCGTGGCGGTGATGGGGCCGTCGGGTTGTGGAAAAACCACTCTGCTGCGCTTGGTGGCAGGTTTGCTGCGCCCTGATTCTGGTCGCGTTTTGATGCTGGGTGAGCCTTTGCCGTATGATGATGTTGTGCAATTGCGACAGCTGCGTACTCGGATGGGGATGTTGTTTCAGTTTGGCGCGTTGTTTACGGATATGAGTGTATATGAGAACGTGGCGTTTCCTTTGCATGAAACGACAACGTTGTCCGAATCGCAGATTAAAGAGCGCGTGTTTGAAAAGCTCGAAGCTGTCGGATTGGCGGATGCTGCGTATAAGATGCCTGCGGAGATATCCGGCGGCATGGCGCGGCGCGTGGCGCTGGCGCGCGCGATTGCACAAAACCCGCAGATTATGCTGTTTGACGAGCCGTTCACGGGTTTGGATCCGATTGCAATGGACAATATTGCGAATTTGATCCGAGAGCAAACCGATGATTTGAACGCGGCTTCGATCGTGGTGTCGCATGATGTGCACGAAACTTTTGCAATTTGCGACTATGTGTACATCATGCATCAGTCGGGCATTGTGGCGCAGGGTACGCCGGATGAATTGTTAAATAGCACGGACTCGTTTGTGCGCCGGTTTATCCATGGACGTGAGCTGCGTGTGGCTGCGCATGAGCAGGGAGGTGGCGCATGAGTTGGCTCGATCGGGTGGCTCAAGTCGGGTTGGATACGCGTAAAAACATTCATGGTTTGGGTTTTGCCACGCGGATGTTTATGGCGCTGCTGGGTAAAATCGGTGTGTGCTTTTCGCGTTTTCGGTTGTTGATTCAGCAAGTTCACTTTTTGGGTAATTATTCTTTGCTGATTATGGTGGTGTCCGGGTTCTTTATCGGTGCGGTTTTGGCTTTGCAGTCGTATTATGCGTTGAGTCGCGTCGGCTCGGAGGCCATGGTTGGGATGATGGTGGCGCTGTCCTTGGTGCGCGAGCTCTCGCCGGTGGTGGTGGCGATTTTATTTGCGGGGCGGGCGGGTACGTCGATTACGGCGGAAATTGGTCTGATGAAATCGGGTGAGCAGCTGGCGGCAATGGAGATGATGGGTGTCGATCCGCTGGAACGCGTGTATGCGCCACGGTTTTGGGCGGGTGGTTTCGTGGTGCCGGTGCTGGTGATGATTTTCTCGATCGTGGGCGTGTTTGGCGGCTATTTGGTTGCAGTGCGTTGGTTGGGCGTGGATGCGGGTGCGTTTTGGAGCATGATGCACGATGGCGTGGATATGTACGATGATGTATTTAAAGGTAGCTTTGTCAAAAGTGTGGTGTTCGGCTTGATGGTTAGTTTTTTGGCGGTGTACGAAGGTGCGCAGGCGAAACCGACGCCGGAGGGCGTAGCGCAGGCCACCACGCGGACGGTGGTCAAATCGTCGCTACTGGTTTTGGCCTTGGACTTTGTGCTGACCGCGCTGATGTTTAATTGAATGTGAAATCGGGTATTTGAGAAATGATACAACAGAAAAAAATGGATGTATGGGTCGGATTGTTTGTGCTGCTGGGTGTGGCGGCGGTACTCGCTTTGACGCTGTATGTCGGTGGTAAAGGCTGGGGAACGGCGCATGATACCTATCGTGTGTCGGCCAATTTTGCTGGTGTGGGATCGTTGAAAAAAGATGCGCCGGTGAAAATGGTCGGCATCGAGATTGGTCGTGTGCGTGATATTCAGCTGTTTGATGATCAGGGCGAATACAAGGCCAAAGTGGTGATGGACATTCATAAGGGCGTGAAATTGCCGCAGGACAGTCAGGTGCTGGTGTATACCTCGGGGTTGTTGGGCGCACAGTTCATTGGTATCAATCAGGGGGTCGATGAGGCGAACCTGATCGCGGATGGTGGTGAGCTTAAAGAAACGGAGCAAGCCATGCAGCTGGAAGATTTGATTAAAAACTTTGGTGTGAAGCAAATGGAATCCGCAGCCAAAACCGATGGTTCGGGTAATGCCAGCAGCGGTGCAAACGGTGGTGCGGCGCAGTAAGGGATGACGGAATTTCAGATAGGAGAGCCATCATGAATGCGAAACAACCTTTGTCAATGCTTGCCTTGGCGCTTGGTCTGGCGACCTGCGGTGTGGCGCAGGCGAATGATGCAGCGGGCTTGGGCGATAAGTTAAATGAGTTCAATGCAAATGTATCGGTTGGCTTGGGTAACGCAAGCCTTTCCTCTGCCATCGGTGCGGCCGGTGGTCATGTGACGAGTGCATCCGCATCGGTCAAAACTTCGGTGGCGTTCGCAAGTGCATCGACCGAGAGTAATGTCGTTGTGGCATCAGCGTCCGCGTTGACGGCTGAGCAGCCGGCGACGTCAGCGGCGACAGCGCAAACAGTGGTGGCCACCACGACCGCAGCCACACCAACGACTGATGTGGCAACACCTGTGGTTCACGCTGAAAATACGGTCAAATCAGCAGATGTGGTTGATGAAGTCGATGCGGGAGATGAGTTCGCCGATCCGTACGAGCGCACGAACCGCAAAATTTACACTTTCAACGATACTGTGGATAAAGCCACGACCAAACCGCTGGCACGCGGTTATCAAAAAGTCGTGCCGGAAGGTCCGCGGCTGTGCGCTTCGAATATATTCAGCAATCTGGGCGAGCCATACACGGCGGTGAATAATTTGCTGCAAGGCAAACCCAAAGCGATGTTCCAAGACATCGGTCGGCTGCTGCTCAACAGCACGCTTGGGATTGGTGGCTGTATTGACGTAGCGAGCCAGTGGGGCATTCCGAAGCACACAGAAGATTTCGGGCAAACATTGGCGGTCTGGGGAGTGCCATCAGGGCCATATGTGGTGTTACCGGTTTTGGGGCCTTCTACCGTTCGTGACGCTTTGAGCAAACCGGTGGACTTTATGGCCAATCCGATTGGCTACATCACCCACGTACCGCTGCGTAACAGTCTGCAAGGTTACAAAATGCTGGATACGCGCACCAAATTGTTGGAAATGACCGATACGTTGGAGCAATCGGCGCTCGATCCATACGTGATGACCCGAGATGCCTGGTTGCAGCGTCGTCTGGCTCAGGTCAAGGACGAAGACGGCGGTTACGAGCGCAGCAACCCAAGCGATGGAGCGCCGCGCCAACTGGAAATTGCGCCGCGTGCGGCGGTGATTCAATAAGTTCTGAGATGCCCAGGTGTGTAAAACTTGAGCAAAATAGTCAACGAAATGGTGAAATGGAGCGTTAAGTTTCCCAAGTTGATTGATTTCATCTTAAAAGGGTGGATTTTTTTGAAGGAATGAAAGGTATAAACATGAAATTTTTGAGTTGGATGAAAAAAACACTGATGGTGATGGGCTTCATTGCTATGGGCGCGGGCGCATCGGTAGCGCAGGCTGCTCCGGCGGATGACGTGATTTTCAATATCAGCAATCAGATTTTGAAAGATTTGCGTACCAATCAAGGGCTTAAATCCGGCAATAAAGCCGCCGTTGCCAGCTATGTCGATGCCAATATCATGCCAAAAGTCAATTTCCGCCGTTGGGTGGCCAGTGCGGTAGGGCCGTCTTGGAATAAAGCGACACCGCAGCAGCAAGAGGAATTGATGCAAGTCATGCGTCGCTATTTCGTCAGCACCTACTCTGGTAAGCTGGTGAAAAACACTGTGACCGCGATTGATGTGTATCCGGTCAAAGGCAATGAGGTGAAAACCATTGTGAAACACAATACCGGTGAGACCGACACAGTGGTCTACTACATGGAAGACCAAGGCGGCTGGCGCGCGTATGACGTCGCGGTGAACGGTGTGAAAGTGTCAACCACCTATCGTGGCCAGTTCAAAAATGTGGTGGCCAACGGTGGTGTGCCGGCTTTGATCAACGATTTAAAAGCCAAAACCAACTGATTGAACTGATTCTCTGGTGATATGAATAAAAGCTCGCTTCGGCGGGCTTTTTTATTATCCGAATCAATGTGGT
>CAYPYQ010000358.1:0-3422 GCA_964414735.1 uncultured Hydromonas sp. | reverse complement strand
TTACTTTTGACCGGCCTTACTTGTTCGGCGTAAAGCATTGACCTAATTACGCTTCTGCCCTTTTCCAAACGGAAACACTATGTTCAGCTACCGCCACGCCTTTCACGCAGGAAACCATGCCGATGTACTCAAGCACATGGTTCTGCTGCAAATGTGCCAATACATGACCCAAAAGGACAAACCCGTTGCCTACATCGACACCCACGCCGGTGTCGGCATGTATCAATTGTCCAACCCGATGGCGCAGAAAAGCGGCGAACACGAAACCGGCATCAGCAAGCTCTGGCCGCTGTGGCAGGATAAAGCCACCCGCAACCAATTGCCCGAGCTGCTGCGCCAGTATTTACAATTCATCAGCGATCTGAACGCGAGCGGTGAGCTGAAACACTATCCGGGCTCGCCAACGGTCGCTTCGCATCATCTGCGCGAGATTGACCGCATCAAAATTTTTGAATTGCATCCGACCGACATGCGCCTGCTGGATGAGAACCTACAATACATCCAAAAGCCCGGCGTGACCGATGACAAACGCATTCTGTACAAAACTGTTGATGGGTTCGTCGGCCTGAAAGCCAATCTACCGCCACCATCACGACGCGGCGTGGTATTAATCGACCCGTCGTACGAGCTCAAAGACGATTACAGCAAAGTCGCCAAAGCCATGAAGGACGCGATGACGCGCTTCCCAACCGGTACCTATGCGATCTGGTATCCGGTCTTGGCGCGTCCCGAGTCGCGCAATCTACCCGTACAACTCGAACGTATCGCCACCGATGCGGGCGTGAAATGGCTCAATGTCAGTCTACAGATTGACCAAGTGCAGCCAACGCATCTGGCCGCCGGTTTGCAGGCGTCCGGCATGTTTGTCTTCAACCCGCCGTGGACGTTGGGCAGTGAATTGCAGGCGAGCCTACCAACCGTGGTGGAGCAGCTCAAAACCAGCTCTGCGGGCAATTATCAGATCACCAGTGGCGGTCAATAATTCACCTCATCTGTCAAAAAGCATTTTTAATCCCACTTTTGTGGGATTTTTTTACAGCTCAATATTTTTTCCGCTCTTCAGTCTCTCTTAATTTCCACATGGTTTAATCCCGCCGTCTGTCGTCTGGACACGGATGATTCATCCGCTTCATTCACTATTACGAAAGGATTACCATGAATACTTCATTGAAACTGGCATTATTAAGCGCAAGCATTGGTCTGACTTTAGCTGCATGCGGTGGCAGCGAAAAAACTGAAAGCAAACCAGCACCTACACCTACTGCAGCTCCAGCGCCTACAACCACTGCTGCAGCGCCTGCTACGCCATTGGCCAAGGATAAAAACGGTTGCCCGGCCTATCCGAAAAACGAATGGATGTCCGAAGCCGACGCCAAAGCGAAAATCGCTGAAATGGGCTACAAAGTGAAAACCTTTGAAGTCACTGGCAACTGCTATGAAATCTACGGTCACGACAAAGATGGCAATAAAGCCGAAGTGTATTTCGACGCGAAAACACTGGCGATCGTGAAAAAAGGCGACTAATTCTATGATCGAACGGCGGTATTGACCACAGACCATGCCGCCGTTCTCTTCCGTCGGAGCAAAATATGAATCAAATCAAAGTTTGGGATCCATTGGTGCGCATCGTGCACTGGGGATTAGCCATTTTGGTCTTTTCCAATTTTTTAAATGAAGAAGGACATCAGGCTCACCGTTGGATCGGCTATGCGGCAACGGCTCTGGTGCTCGTTCGTATTGTTTGGGGATTTGTAGGAACGCAACACGCCCGATTCAGTGACTGGTTTCCAACCCCTCGCCGCGTGGTAGAATACACCCAGCTCAAATTATCCGGCCAAGCGCCGCGCTATATCGGTCACAATCCTTTGGGCGCGGTGATGATGTTGGCATTGCTGGCGTTGATTATCAATCAAGGCATCACAGGCTATATGATGGGTACGGATACATTTTTCGGTGAAAAATGGCTGGAAGAATGGCACGGTTTCACGGCTAATCTGATGCTGGTATTGGTCGGTTTGCATATTTTGGGTGCTGTTTTTGAAAGCCGCAAACAGAAAGAAAACCTGCCTATGTCCATGATTCATGGCTATAAACGCGCCGAGGCGCCTGAAGATAAAACGCAGCAGTAAGTTACAAACCCAACCCACAACGATCATTTGTCACCATGACCATCCTATCCCCGCTCCAAATTATGTTGATCCCGTCTTCGTTTATTGCGATGTCGGGTGTTTTGGCACTTATATGGCATCCGTCGCATCGAGCACGCAGCCTGATTCAACATTTTGCCGTCGGGGTGATTTTGGCCGTACTCTCCACAGATGTGTTTCCTGAAATTGCCAAAGAGCACGCGCCGGCGGAAATACTCATTGCCTCATTTGCGCTGGGCGGTTTCATGATGTATCTGATGAAAAAAATTACCGAGCATTTGGAGCAGAAAGCGAAGCAAACAAGCAATAACGGCGAGAATATCGGATTGATTTCCACCACTTTTGTCGATGCCATCATTGATGGCCTGATTATTGGTACCGGCTTGGCCGCCAGTACCAGCACGGGCTTGATTTTAGCGGTGGGTTTGTCGGTTGAAATGTTGTTTTTGGGTTTGTCACTGATGTCGGACACCATGAAGGGCAAACGCATGCTGCTCCTCACCTGCGTGCTGGGGCTGGTGATGTTCGCCTCGATGTGGCTCGGACATTACTTTTTGCAAGACGCCCCACCTGCGGTCATCGCCTCGATTTTATCCTTTGGCGCAGCGGCATTGGTGTATCTGGTCACCGATGAATTATTGATTGAAGCACACACCGTTGAGGAAACGCCCGTGTCGGCTTTATGGTTGTTTGCCGGATTTTTGCTATTTTGGGGATTTCAGTTGTACACGTCTACGCACTAAAACAAAAAAGAGCTTGGAGAACCAAGCTCTTTTTATTGTCACAACTCATACCTCACGCGCTTCGTTCAAAAACTGTTGGAACGGCTGATACGCTACGAACGTTTCCGTCGCAATCTCAGCCAATTTCTTGCCACCGATTTGCGTATCGCTCAAGTATCGTTTGACCCACAGCGATTTGTATTTGATCCACTCGATGTACGGACTGTCTGCCAGATCTCCCGTGAAGCCCTGTGGTGGACGCACCAGTCGATCACCCTGCACCTCACCAAACATTTTTTTGAACGACGGTTCCGTCACTGTTTCGACAAAATCACCGCCATTGTGCAACAGCCGCAGACGAATCTGCCGCAACCACTCAGGACTGGGCGCGTGCGCACCGCCCGCGATCATGCTCGCACCCGGTTCGATGTGCAGATAAAAACCCGCACGGTTAAAATCCGAGCGCTTACCGCTGGTCACCAGATGAATGCCAAAATGTGTTTTGTATGGCGCACCATCACGGGCGTAACGCGCATCCTTATAAATCCGAAAC
>CAYPYQ010000357.1:0-7386 GCA_964414735.1 uncultured Hydromonas sp. | reverse complement strand
CTCGCGTAGAGGAGTCGCCAAGTCGGTTAAGGCACTGGATTTTGATTCCAGCATTCGAAGGTTCGAATCCTTCTTCCTCTGCCAAATATTTTAATTGCCCGCAGTTCCGTATAAAAGCCTCGGAGGCGGGCAATTTTTTTGGTACACTCACATAACCCTTGGTATTTTTGGCTGAGGCGTTTTTTCACGAAGCCCTCTTCTTAACGCTATCTGTAGCGATGCGGAAGTCTTGGTGAAAAAACTCTTCCAAAAAACTGCCATAGGATTGCACCATGTCCACAAACGAACTCATGATTTTCACGGGGAATGCCAACCCCAAGCTGGCTCAAGACGTCGCCGATTATTTACGCGTCCCATTGGGCAACGCCAAAGTCGGACGATTCTCTGACGGTGAAGTCACCGTTGAAATCAATGAAAACGTACGTGGCCGCGAAGTATTTATTTTGCAATCGACCTGCGCTCCGACCAATGAATCATTGATGGAAGTGCTGATCATGGCGGATGCATTGCGTCGCGCATCCGCAGGCCGCATCACCGCAGCGATGCCGTATTTCGGTTACGCTCGCCAAGACCGACGCCCGCGCTCTGCGCGCGTGGCGATTACCGCGAAGCTGGTGGCGAACATGCTCGGCGCAGCCGGCGTGGATCGTGTGATGACCATGGATTTACATGCCGATCAGATTCAGGGCTTTTTTGATGTTCCAGTCGACAATATTTACGGTTCACCGATTTTATTGAACGATGTATTGGCCAAAAACCTGGAAAAACCGATTGTAGTATCACCGGATATCGGTGGTGTAGCACGCGCCCGCGCATTTGCGAAGCAACTCGAATGTGATTTGGCGATCATCGACAAACGTCGTCCGAAAGCCAACGTATCCGAAGTGATGAACATTATTGGTGAAGTCGAAGGCCGTTCATGCTTGCTGATTGACGATATGGTCGACACGGCCGGCACGATGTGCAAAGCTGCAGAAGTTTTGAAAGAGCGTGGCGCAACGCATGTTTCGGCCTACTGTACGCATCCTGTACTGTCCGGTCCGGCAATCGAACGCGTGAATGCATCCGTATTGGACGAACTGGTGGTGACAGACACCATTCCGTTGAGCGCGCCAGCCGCTGCCAGCGATAAAATCCGCCAGCTCAGCTGCGCGAAACTGTTGGGCGAGACGATCATTCGTATCGCTAAAGAAGAATCCGTCAGCTCGTTGTTCAGCGAAGTTATCTAATCGCCAACGAACCGACAATCCCTTTGCGCGATTTGTTTGCATCTTTATACAAACAAGTCGCACAAACCATCTGGTCGCGGATGGAACTTTGATTTGAAATGGGTTCAAATCATTTTTATTTTTTGGAGCATATATGAAAATTACTGCAAATAGCCGTGCCCTGCACGGTACGGGTGCGAGCCGCCGTATGCGTCGTGATGGCAAAGTGCCAGGCGTCGTTTATGGTGCATCAGGCGCTGCTTTGTCTATCGAATTGGATCACAACGCTTTGTTCCACGCTTTGCGTAAAGAAGGCGTGCGTTACTCCGTTCTGGATTTGGAATTGGACGGCGCGGTTGAGCAAGTGATCGTGCGTGACGTACAAGTTCACCCGTTCAAACCACAAGTGTTGCATATTGATTTGCAACGTGTGAGCGCGGATGAGCCTGTGATCGCTAAAGTACCTCTGAAATTCGTTGGCGGTGAAAACTCTCCAGCGGTGAAATTGGCGTCTCAACGTATTCGCCCAGCGGTATTTAACCTGCGCGTATCGGCTTTGCCAAAAGACTTGCCAAGCGTATTGGTGGTAGACGCTTCTAAACTGGAAGCCAGCCAAGCCATCAAAGCCAGCCAATTGACTTTGCCAGAAGGCGTGACTTTGGTATTGGGCAAACAAAAAGACATCACTTTGGCCACTGCCGGTAAATAATCGCGCAGCAGCTCTGTGGTATCATGGCAGCCCACCGTTCGCGGTGGGTTGTTTACATTTCAGACACAACATATCATGGCAGACACCGCTAAACTCATCGTCGGACTGGGCAACCCCGGCGCAGAATACGAAGACACCCGTCACAACGCAGGCTGGTGGCTTTTGGACGACATTGCGCGCGAATACGGCGCAAGCTTGACGACACAAAGCAAATTTCATGGCTTTGCTGGCCGAGCACGCATCGCGAATACCGACGTATGGCTGCTCAAACCCATGACCTATATGAATCGCTCGGGGCAAGCGATTGCCGCATTGGCGAATTTTTACAAAATTTTGCCCAAAGACATACTGGTGCTACATGACGAACTGGATATTCCGGCAGGCGTAGCGAAAATGAAAATCGGTGGTTCCAGCGGCGGGCACAACGGCCTAAAAGACACACAGTCCAAACTCGGCACGCCGGACTTTTGGCGCCTGCGCATCGGCATCGATCACCCGCGCAACAGCGGTACACCGCAGCAACCTGTGGTGGACTATGTACTCAAACCACCCAAACAGGCGGAGCGCGAAGTCATCGACGAAGCCATATTCAAATCACTCAAAGTCATTCCCGATTGGGTGGCGGGCGATATGGAAAAGGCCTTTCGCGTACTGCATCAGAAGTAATCGCTCACCTACGCGAACCACCACAAAAAACGTACAGCGATTTGCTGTACGTTTTTTATCAAGCAAACCAATCAGACCACCATTAAAACCGCAGTTTCAGTGCAATTTTGCCCAAGGTTTTAATCTGATCCTGCATGGTAAACACTACACGTCCGCCTTTGTCTATCACGTTCCACGCGATCAAACTGACGATATCATCGGTCGCGTTGTGCAGCGTCGGATCATCGATCAAATCGAAAGTACGCTCGTCTTTCATCAACACCGGCTGGGCAAAATCTTCATGCACGATCAGCAGATCCGCTCGCCCGTCGATCGCCGCCTGATAAATCTCCTGCAGATCGGTCAAAACCCCTTTCCCGGCGACGGATTCCTGCATCTCCTCGATCGCTTGAGTACGACGCTCCTGTTGTAGATTTTTAATCATCTCCCAACTTTGCGCCGCGAGGTGATGCTCGTCGGTCTGATTGTAGTTAATCGACGCATAGCCCAAATACACCGACGGACGATCCGCTACCTGCATCAAGCGGCTGTAATTATCTTCGGTCGCAATCACCACGCAATTGAGCTGAGTTTCATTGTGGACACGCACCAGCGCTTTATCCACTTTATTGAAATACTCGCGTACCATATTGTCCATCAGGTTTGAATCGCTGCGTTTGTCGCTGTGGGTAATGTAATGCGGGTTTTCTTTGAATGGAAAATCATCATTGCGCACCTCACGCACCACGACATCGTTCATCATTTCGTACAGTTGGACACCGCCCTGCGTCAGCACCATCAGCAGGTAAAACTCGCTGCGATTATGCGCCTTGATCACATCACGCACGGCGAAATGGTCGCTGATATGCACCCCCTGAATCGTGGTCGGCCAGGTGGATTTGACCACCTCTTTGGTGTCGTTGGACAGGAAGATATGTAAACTATCCCAATTATGATGAATATCGACTTCCTGCGGCAACGCGCTAAGCGCATCCAAAATCTGAGCAACGGGGCGTTTACCAAACTCATCAATCAAGCGCTTTTCTGCCTCGGCACACAGATTTTTGAGCAAAATCGCGTCCTGCGCATTGTCAGGATGGGTTCGGTGCGTATTGAGCGAAATGGTTACACATGGTTGATTGATTTCTGAGGCCAAAGCAGCCAAACGGTCTAAATGCATACGGGTCTCCTTTCACAATAAATGGAACAATTACAATCGATATATTTCACTCCTTTTTAAAAGAAATAAGTATCGCTCGGGTCATTTTTATTATAACCACGCAGTATGGACAAAAAATGCCCATCGAAAAACCAATAAAAAAACGCTCAAACAATAACTTTGAGCGTTTTTTATCAGCGGATAAACGAATTTAATGACGATTGGACGCTTTCAACTCTTTGCGGCGCGCCACAATCGATGACCAAAACGACAAACCGATCAAGACCAAACCAATCAAACCGGTGACCACCTCCGGCACCTCATGCAAAGCACTGACCAGCATCAAACACGCCAAAGCCAAAATCGCCCAATGCGCCCCATGCTCCAGATAACGGTATTCGCCCAGCGTATCGCGTTCCACCAAAAATACCGTGAGCGAACGCACCCACTGCGCCCCCACGCCCAGCCCCAACATGATAATGAAAATATCCTTGCTGATCGCAAACGCACCAATCACACCGTCAAAGCTGAACGATGCATCTCGAATCTCCAAAAAGGTAAATGTAGCAACCGCTGCCGACAACCCCTTTTTCACCAGATCGCCTGTTGCCGCTTCAGCATCATGACCACCAAGCGCGTCTCCCAAACCACCAACAAAAATATAAATCACCACCCCGATCACGCCAGACAGCAACGCCACACTGCGCTTTTCCACAGGCAGCGCAAACACAACCAACAGCACCAACAGCAACGTTAATCCGGCGGCGATCATTGACAGATGCCCCAATTGCGCTAGGCGGCGTTCAAACCCACCCAGCCAATGAATTTCACGCTCATTGTCAAATAGCCACGTGAGCGCCACCATCATCAAAAACGCTCCGCCAAACAACATCACCTCGACATGATGCAAATGCAGCTGATGACCGTACTCATCGGGATTACGCACCGCCATATCATAGACCTGCGGGAAACTCAGTCCGGTTGTCACCGACACAATCAGCAAAGGTAACAACAAACGCATACCCACCACACCAATCAAAAACCCGATGGTCAAAAACGCCGTGCGAAACCAATGACTTTGTTTTTTCAGCACCATGGCATTGACCACCGCATTGTCAAACGACAGCGAGATTTCAAACAACCCCAAAATCAATACTGCCAGCACCGCCGCACTGCCTGCAGCCACACCCGACTGCGCGCCGATCCAGTATGCCGCAACTAATGCCACAACACTGACCAACCACGCGCCCCAGAACTCACGGAACATTGCTGTTAAAAACTGAACTGCCTTCACACAAACCCTTTTTAGAAAAATCAAATCCTCACATCACTGCTGAAAACGGCATCGACACACGTGTAAATATCTGATTATAGGTGAAAACATGCAAAAAACCACACACAATCTGCAGAAAAGAACAACCTTTCACCACGACATAAACATTCACGATTTTCCGTTCAAAAAAGGCATCCGAAGATGCCTTGTTCGTAAAATCATAATACATCACAGGAATTACAATTTAGCCTTAATCAAACGCCCCATTTCAGACGGATTGCGCGTCACAGTGATGCCGCAGGCTTCCATGATTTCCAATTTTTCCTGCGCCGTGCCTTTACCGCCGGAAATGATCGCACCCGCGTGCCCCATGCGTTTGCCCGGAGGCGCGGTCACGCCGGCGATAAAGCCAACCACCGGTTTTTTCATGTGCTCCTTGATCCAGTATGCCGCTTCCTCTTCGTCGCCACCGCCGATTTCACCGATCATCACCACTGCATCCGTGTCGGGGTCGTCGTTGAACATTTTCATCACGTCAATGTGCTTCAAACCGTTCACCGGATCGCCGCCGATACCCACGGCGGTTGATTGTCCCAAACCGAGTTCGGTCAACTGCGCGACCGCCTCGTAGGTCAGCGTACCCGAGCGGCTGAGCACACCAATCCGCCCTTTGCGGTGAATATGCCCTGGCATGATGCCGATTTTGATTTCATCTGGCGTGATCACGCCCGGGCAGTTCGGTCCGAGCAGCAGGGTTTTGCGATTTTCACGGCGCATGCGATTGCGCACTTCCATCATGTCGCGCACGGGAATGCCTTCGGTGATACACACCACCAAATCCAAATCCGCTTCGACTGCTTCCCAAATCGCTCCCGCCGCACCTGCGGGTGGCACGTAGATGACCGAAACGGTGGCACCAGTCTGTGCTTTGGCTTCGGCGACGGTACCGTAGATCGGCACGCCCTCAAAATTTTCGCCGGCTTTTTTCGGGTTCACGCCGGCCACGAAGCATTCTTGACCGTTGGCGTATTCGCGGCACCAGTGGGTGTGAAACTGACCGGTTTTACCGGTCATCCCTTGCGTGATGACTTTGGTATTTTTGTTGACTAAGATACTCATGATCGTCCTCTGATTCTGTCTGTGTTATCCGAATACGCTCAATTATTTCGCAGGCGCAAATTCGACGCGACGATTGCGCGCGCGGCCGTCGTCGGTCGCGTTATCCGCAATCGGTTTGTCCGCGCCGTAGCCTTTGGCCGTCAATGCATTCGCTGCAACGCCTTGTTTCACCAAATAGGCTACTACCGCTTTGGCGCGCGCATCGGACAGCACCACATTCGCTACCGCATCACCGGTATTATCGGTGTGACCGGAAATTTCACCTTTGTATGCATCTTTTTTCGCAGTCGCGGCAAAACGGTTCAACTCTTCAAAAGCCGAAGCCGGAATCTGTGACGAGCCGGAGGCAAAATTGACTTTGAGTAGCTGCGCACCC
This sequence comes from uncultured Hydromonas sp., assembly GCA_964414735.1. GTDB lineage: Bacteria > Pseudomonadota > Gammaproteobacteria > Burkholderiales > Burkholderiaceae > CTSOIL-112. The sequence goes on along the minus strand of CAYPYQ010000357.1, from coordinate 897 downwards.
GCAGACGCCGAAGCGCCTTTGACAAACAATTTGTCGTCCAAAGTCACATTCGCACCCAAGCTGGCCAATACCGCTTTCGCTTTGGCGAGCAACTCGTCTTTGGTCGCTTGATCGGCCACTTCTCCACTCAAACTCAATTTATTGCCAGCGAATACAATGTTCGCGCCTTTGGATTTGAACAAATCAAGCACTGCAACATCCAAGCCTTTGACCGGCGCGGGCGGAGGGGGAGGCGCTGCACCCGGCGAGGCTTGCCCTTGCGCAGAAGGTGGTGGAGGCGGCATATCGTGTGGCTTTTTACCACCGCATTGACTCAACAACCAGCCCAATAGCAATGCCAACGGCAACCACCACCAAAAGCGTTTGACCCAACCCGCACTTTTTTCCACAGTCTGAGTGCTCGCGCCCAAGGCGGCCGCACCCGCCGCAGTAGCAGAAGCAGCAGCGCCACCGATCACTTTATCCGTATCGGTCACAAGCTCTTTAACCGCTTCAACTGAGCCTTCGGCGATATCGCCCACTGCGCCGACGGCCTCACCCGCCAAACCAGCCACACCTTCCGCCGCATGTTTGACGGTATCAACGGTGCCATGAGCCGCTTTTTCACCCAGATGCGCTACGCCGGCAACCATACCTTTGGCCGCTTCAACCGAGCCTCCGGCAATATCACCCACCGCTTCAACGGCCTCTTCGGCCAAATCAACCACGCCCGTCGCGGCGGTTTTCACCACATCCACAACGCCTTCCGCGGCATGACCGACTTTATCACCCACCGAGGCCACGACACCCGCAACACCCGCAGCTCCGGCTGCACCCGCAGCCCATTTACCCACCGTGCCCAGGCCATCACCACTCGCCGCTTCGCTACCATTCGCCGCCGCGACGACACGCTCGGCA
>CAYPYQ010000356.1:0-1894 GCA_964414735.1 uncultured Hydromonas sp. | reverse complement strand
AACCGGCGAGCATCAGTTGGCGACCTTGCGTGCGCTGGGTTTTCAATTTGCCGAACCGGTGATGTGGCAGAGCGAGCGCTTTGCCGCGTATCGGGCGGCGTTTGAGCAACTGAGGATTCAACGACGCATTTATCCCTGCGTATGTACGCGCAGTCAAATTGCCGAGCAGCAGGCGGCGCTGGGCGTGCCGCACTATCCGCAAACTTGCCGTCATGGGGTTGCAACCGATGCACCGATACGCTCATGGCGCTTTGCAGTGAACGACGAAGTGATCGAATGGGCAGATGAATCGGAGCCAATCAGCACGGAGCGGCTCGCGGACAGCGTGGGCGATTTCGTCATTCGACGCGGCACAGAGAATACGGACGACTGGGCATACCAACTTGCCGTGGTGGTTGATGATGCGGCGCAAGGCGTGACGCATGTCGTGCGCGGTGCGGATCTATTTGACTCCACTGCGCGGCAAATCGCGCTGCAACGCGCCCTTGGCTACACCACGCCTTTGTATAGCCATGTACCATTGCTAACCAATGCGCATGGCGAAAAACTCTCCAAAAGCGAGCAAGCGCCCGAACTGGATGCACTCAATCCGCTGGCGGCGTTGCAGCACGCATGGCGGTTTTTGGGTGGCCATACGCTGGAATGTCGTGATATTCAAGGTTTTTGGGCGCAGATTCTATTGGCTGGTTTGTGATTAAATAAATCAACACGTATATTTAATAGTCAATAACTATCGATAAGTTATAAATATTTCATTGGACGCGCTGTTCGGTTGCTCATAAGATATCCATAAATAACCTGCACCATACGCTGACATCGGTGCACTTTATCAACCGCAACACAACCAGGAGTCCACTATGAGCCAAGGAAAATGCCCAGTGATGCACGGCGCGATGACGAATGCGAGCCAATCCAATACCGATTGGTGGCCCAAGTCGTTGAATTTAGACATCTTGCACCAGCATGATCGCAAAACCAATCCGTTGGGTGCGGATTTCAATTACCGCGAGGCGGTGAAAACATTGGATGTGGCCGCGTTGAAAAACGATCTGCGCGCATTCATGACCGATAGCCAAGCGTGGTGGCCAGCCGATTGGGGACACTACGGCGGTCTGATGATTCGTATGGCGTGGCACTCAGCCGGTTCTTATCGCATGGCCGATGGTCGTGGCGGTGGCGGTTCGGGTAATCAGCGCTTTGCGCCGTTGAACTCATGGCCGGACAATGCGAATCTGGATAAAGCGCGCCGTCTGCTCTGGCCGATCAAGAAAAAATATGGCAATAAAATCAGTTGGGCGGATTTGATGCTTTTGGCGGGGAATGTCGCTTACGAATCCATGGGACTGAAAACCTTCGGTTTCTCCTTCGGTCGCGCCGACATTTGGCATCCGGAAAAGGACACCTATTGGGGTTCGGAGAAAGAGTGGCTCGCGCCGAGTGGTAGCGAAGGCAGCCGTTACTCCGGCGAGCGCGATTTGGAAAATCCGCTGGCGGCGGTCATGATGGGCTTGATTTACGTCAACCCAGAAGGCGTGGATGGCAAGCCGGATCCGCTCAAAACCGCACAGGATATGCGCGTGACCTTTGCCCGCATGGCGATGAACGATGAGGAAACGGTCGCGCTGACCGCTGGTGGCCACACCGTGGGTAAAGCACATGGCAACGGCAGCGCGGCCAATCTCGGTCCCGCGCCGGAAGGTGCGGATGTGCAGGAACAAGGCTTGGGCTGGATGAACCACACTTCGCGCGGCATTGGCCGTGACACCGTGACCAGCGGGCTTGAGGGCGCATGGACCACGCACCCGACCCAATGGGACAATGGATTTTTTGACCTGTTGTTCGGTTACGAGTGGGAATTGCGCAAATCACCGGCAGGCGCGTGGCAATGGGAGCC
>CAYPYQ010000355.1:0-3174 GCA_964414735.1 uncultured Hydromonas sp. | reverse complement strand
ACCTCTTTAGGGGTTGTAGGGGTGTTTTTTGATGAAAGTTTATCTGATGCCGCATTCGCACACTTCTATTCACCCGTCGCCGGAGCAGTTTCGCCGTGGTATTTTGGCGGGCGTGGGTGCGGGTGCGATGTGGGGCTTGGTGTTTTTGTATCCGCGTGTGACGCCTGAGTTTTCACCGATGTCGCAGATGGTGCTGCGCTATATTTGCTATGGTTTGTTTGCGATTGTGTTGTCGTGGCGCGCGTTGCACGGTGTGTGGGGACGTTTGCAGGGACAGGACTGGCGTATGCTGGTGAAGATTTCCTTGCAGGCCAATATTTTGTATTACATTTGCTTGGCCACGGGCGTGAAATACGGCGGTATCGCGCCGACGACTTTGATTATCGGCATGCTGCCGGTGACGATCGCGCTGCTGGGGCAAAATGATGCGGGGTCATTACATTGGAAACGGCTGATTGCGCCGATTGCGCTCATGGCTTTGGGGATTTTGGCGATCAGCTATGATTTGTTCACGCATGCGAACGATCATTTGGACAGCACGCCGTGGCAGCGGGCGTTGGCATTGGTTGCGGCAGCAGGCGCGTTGGCGTTCTGGACGCTGGCAGCGGTGAATAATGCGCGCTATTTGCGCAGTCATAATGCAATTGATCCGAAAACGTGGTCGGATTTGTGCGGTGTGGTCACGGGTTTATTGGCTTTGCTCATGTTGGGCGTGGGGTTGGTCTGGGCGCAGGTCGCGCCGAACAGTATTTTTGCGATCAGCACCGATGCGAATTTACCGTGGTTGAAGTTTCTGCTGATCGGTGGCGTGGTCATTGCCTTTTGCGCCTCGTGGTTTGGTAATATTTTGTGGAATATTGCCAGTCATCTGCTGCCGATCAGTTTGACGGGGCAGTTGATTATGTCGGAAACCTTGTTTTCATTGATTTATGGCTTTGTCTACGATGGGCGCTGGCCGCGTGTGCTTGAATGGTTGGCCATGATGTTGGCGCTGGGTGGTGTGGTTTGGGCGATTCGTCTGCATGCGGATAAAGGCGGCGAAATTTCCGAGGAAGCGACGCAGGTGCACGGATGAGCACGCACAAAACCGCCTACGTGCAAATGACCCTGGCGATGCTGCTGATCGGCAGCCTGTTCGTTGTGAGCAAAGTGATTGTGCAGACCGTGCCGGTATTCGTCGCTTCGTTTTTACGGCAATTTTTGGCCTTTTTGGCATTGGCGGCGTGGCTGTATGTGCAGAAATCGACCATGCCCAAGATTCAACGACGCGATTGGGGCGTATTGCTCATTCAAGGCGTGGTCGGGATTTTTCTGTTCAGCGTGTTTGCCTTGTATGGGCTGAAATATACCAACGCGATTGATGCAAACATCATCACCAGCACCACGCCGTTGAGCATGATGCTGATCGCGGTGCTGCTGCTCGGCGAACGGCTGACGATGCGTCGTGTGAGCGCGCTGCTGTTGGCATTGCTCGGGACGCTGGCGATCAATGTGCTGGGCACGCATGACGGCGGTACGCGGCAGGATGTGTGGTTCGGTAATGGTCTGGTGGTGTTGGCCGTTTTGGCCGAAGGGGTGTTTTTCGGCTTTGGTAAACTGCTCAAAAGCCCGATTTCATCCACTTGGCTCTCATTGATTTTAACGGCGATAGGCTCGGTGCTGTTCGCGCCGTTTGCCGCGTACTCGGCGGTGTCAACCGATTGGTCGCAGGTGCCGTGGACAACGTGGCTATTGGTCTTGTACACCGGTGTGGCGCTGACGGCATTTGGCGTGGTGCTGATGAATCGTGGCTTGCAGCAGGTTCCGGCGAGCAATGCCTCAATTTTCACTGCGCTCATGCCGGTCAGCGGTGTGGTACTGTCAGTGATCTTTTTGCGCGAACAATTCCACTGGTATCATGCGCTGGGCATGGTGCTGGTATTGGTGGCGATGGCGCTGGTGATGTTTGAGAAAAAGGATACGGTGGTGCAGACGATCGTGGCGGAGTGAAAAATTAAAAAATGCGCTGAATCCAGCGCATTTTTGATTATTTTTTCCAAACAATTCGATAGTTCACCAACACATCGGCACTGAGCAGGAATAACAATAACAAACCTTGGAACAGCATACTGACCGATTGCGGCAGGCTCATGGAAATTTGCAGTGCTTCGCCGCCGAGCGTGAGCAGCGCCATCAGCAGTGCACCGATCAACACGCCGACCGGGTGCAAACGACCGAGAAAGGCGACGATGATCGCGGTAAAGCCATAGCCCGGCCGCCAGCTCTCTTGTAGTTGACCGATGGGGCCTGCGACTTCGAGCGCACCGGCCAAGCCCGCCAAGCCGCCGCTGATTAATAATGCCAGCCAAATCAGGCGATTGGTTTTAAAGCCGGCATAGTTGGCCGCTTTCGGTGCGAGACCGGCGACGGTCATTTGAAAACCGACGAAGGAGCGTTTGACAAACAGCCACATCAACGGCACAGCGATGAGCAGCAGCAATACGCCGACGTGCAGGCGGGTATTTTCCAGCGCAGACATCCATTGGCTCAACAGTGGAATCGTGGCGTGTGCAGGAAACATTTGCGATTGTGGGAAACCCGCGCCCATGGGGTCTTGCAGCGGGGCGGTGTTGTCCACCGTGCCGACCAGCAGATATTGCAAAATACTTTGCGCCACATACACCAGCATCAGTGTGGTCAGGATTTCGTTGGCGTTAAACTGTGTGCGCATCCACGCGGCCAGTCCCGCCCAGATCATGCCGCCGAGTACGCCAGCCAAAATCATTAACAGCACCAGCCAGCCCGAGGCGATCGCGTTTTGCGCATAGACCATAACGGCGGTGGCGAAAATCCCGCCCATGACCAATTGTCCTTCCGCACCGATATTCCACACCTGCGCACGGTAGGCGACCGCCAAGCCCAGCCCGATTAAACACAGTGGCAAGGCTTTGAGCAGCCATTCGCTCACGCCGTAAATGGTGGAGAGCGGGTCGATGAAGTAGGCTTTGAATGCGGTTTGCGGGTCAACGCCCAACAGCATAAAAATAGCCAAGCCCGCGATCAGCGTGGCGATGACCACGATCAATGGCACGATGAACTGCATGCGCATGGATGGCTCTGGGCGGGGAATGAGTTTGAATGGAATCAACATGGTATAAACTTTTTGGGTATTCGGATAAATTTAAGTGATTGGTT
>CAYPYQ010000354.1:0-8910 GCA_964414735.1 uncultured Hydromonas sp. | reverse complement strand
ATGGCGCGCTGCATGCAGCCGACCATACATACCGACCATCGCACCACGACCGCGCGCTTCGCTGCTGGCGACGGCAAGGATGGCGTTGCGTAGATTGCTCGGTCCATCGCCGCCCTCTTCGTCCGCACTGCGCATGGCGCCGGTGACGACGATGGGTTTGTTATGCAGCGCATCGTTGCTCAATGAGGCGTCGAGGAAAAATGCGGTTTCCTCCAAAGTATCCGTGCCCTGCACCACAACCACGCCGCTGATGGCGTCATCGGCGCAGGCGCTGATGATGGCTTGGCGCAGCTGTAGCCAGATTTCGCTGGTCAGGTGTGCCGAGGCAACATTGCACAGCTGCTGCGTGCTGAGGGTAAACTGTTGCGCCAGATCGGGAATTGCGGCGATCAGCTCGTCACCGCTGTTGGCGGGCACCAATTGCCCTTGTGCGTTGGTGCGCATGGCAATGGTGCCGCCGGTGAAGATGATGTGGACGCGCTTGGGCGTGCTCGGGCTCATGATGGCTTATTATTTCGTTGAGGTGACGATTTTTTTCTTAGGATCAACGCCTTTGGCGGCACTGCTGCCTGTGACACTGGTTTTTGTCGAGGCGGTGCTTGCCGTTTTGGTTGAGCTGGTGGCGCTGGTTTTGCTCGCTGTGGTTGATGCTGTTGCGGTGCTGGACGCTGGTTTTTTTGCAACCGGCGCAGCAGCGGAGGCAGCGGTTTTCGGTGTGGTGACGATGCCGGCATCATAGGCTTTTTTCACAGCCGCACCGAGCTCGTAGACGGACATGGCGTACATATAGCTCTTGTTGTAGCGGGTGATGGCGTAGAAGTTTTTCGAGCCGAGTACGTATTGCGTTGGGTTGTCACCGTTGGGCAGGTCGATCAGCGATAGCTTGACGTCCGCAGGAATATTCTCCGGTGAGCTGATGCCGTATTCTTTCAGCTCGCCGATGGTTTTGGACGGTTCGATCGGTAGCTTGAGTGCATCGGCGATTCGTGGGTTTTGGTCAAATTTCACGGCGTACATGACGTCCAAGCCTTTTTGCCAGCCGCCTTTGTTTTTCAGGAAGTTGGCTACGCTGCCGATGGCGTCGGCGCTGCTGTTGCGCAGATCAACTTTGCCGTCGCCGTCAAAATCTACGCCGTAGTCGCGCCATGAGTCGGGCATGAATTGTGGAATGCCAATTGCGCCGGCGTAGGAGCCTTTTACGGAGCGCAGCGGCATTTTGTTTTCGCGCGTGAGGATGATGTATTCCTCAAGGAATTCTTTGTATTCGGCGGAACGGCGTGGGTAGTCAAATGCGAGTGTGGTCAGTACATCAAAAACAGAGTTGTCGCCCATGTAGCGGCCGTAGATGGTTTCGGCACCGATGATGCCGGCGATGATGTACTCGGGTACGCCGTATTCACGTGTGGCGCGGCTGAGGGTGGAGGCGTTGCGTTTCCAGAAATCAACACCAGCTTTGATGCGCATCGGTTCGATGTAGCGTGAGCGATAGGTGGTCCAGTTTTTCTTGAAGTTCGGGTCGGGTTTATCGCGTTCGAGTTGGCGCAACACGGTGTCCATGCGCTCGGTTTGGCTAAACGCTTGGAGCAGATCGGCTTTCGGGTAGCCGTATTTGCTGTTGATGTGGTTGACAAATTGTTGCACATCGGTGCGCTCGGCGTAGTCATTGCCGATGGATGCGGTGTTGCGGGCGTCTGGTGCTGCGTTGGCGATGCCGAGGGTGCCGCACGCGGCGAGCATGAGGCTGATGGACAGTGCCAGTGTGGTGCGGGTCAGTGACATGATTCCTCCTGATGGGTTATGCGGGGTGGTATTCGGCGTAGCCGGACTCTGCGAAGCGCAGATGGTGCGGGTACGGGTAAAAATCTTCGATGTGGCCGGCGCGAATGCGCTCTTGATGGGCTTTCCAATAACGCCAGTCGAGTAAGTCTGCATGATACCGCATGAAGACATCTTTGACCTCGGGATCGGTCAATAAAAATTTCTCGAACTCTTCGGGAAATACGTCAAAACGATCGACCGAGAACCAAATTTCGCCGGCCGTATCGTCGTCATCGTAGCGCGGTTTCGGTATCGGGCGGAAACGACAATCGGTCAGATACTCAATCTCGTCGTAGTCATAGAATACCACGCGGCCACCACGTGTCACGCCGAAGTTTTTGAACAGCAAGTCGCCCGGGAAAATATTGGCCGCGATCAGGTCCTTGAGTGCATGGCCGTACTCGATCACGGCATTGTCTTTCGCGGTCAAATCGCCCGCTTCGGTAGCGTCCTGTAGATACATATTTAGCGGTACCATGCGGCGTTCGATGTAGACGTGTTTGATGATGACTTCGTCGTCGGTCAGCTCGATTTCGCTCGGCGCCATGCGGATGATTTCGTCGATCAAATCCTGCGCCATGCGGCTGCGTGGGAAATTCACGTTGGAAAATTCGAGCGAGTCGGCCATGCGCCCGACGCGATCGTGTTTTTTGACCAATTGATATTTCTGCTGCACCAATTCTTTGTCCACTTCCTTCGGCGGTGAAATCACGTCTTTGATGATTTTGAACACATACGGAAATGACGGCAGCGTGAACACCAGCATCACCAGACCGCGAATCCCGGGTGCGAGAATGAATTCGTCGGTTGAGTGGCGGATGTGTTGTTTGTAATCGCGCGCAAACAGTGCCTTGCCCTGCTTTTGCAGACCGATCATGTTGTACAACTCGGATTTCGGTTTGCTCGGCAAAATCGAATGCAGGAAATTCACCACCGCCGACGGCACGTCACAGTCAATCATGAAATACGCGCGATTGAACGAGAACAGCGAATTGATGTGGCGCGTATCGAGAATGATGGTGTCCGCTGCGAGACCTCCTTCGTGGTCGTGCAGAATCGGAATCACGAAGGGATACTCGAAAAAACTATTGATCACTTTGCCGAGTATGTACGCGCCCTTATTGCGGTAAAACAGCGAGCTGACCACCTGAATTTGCAGATTCGGCCGTGGATGCTCAAACATCACTTTGTCCAAATGATGCAGCCGGTCGATAATCGTCGCCACATCGCGATTCAGATCGGTGAAGGGGCGCGCCAATTGATAATCGTTGAACATCTTCACCAACGACTGATGCCAGCCGTCGCGGATCGGGTAGTAGCTGCTGTACGTTACCGATTCCGAGTCGATGTATTCGGTCGAAATCATTGGTCGGCTGAAAATAAATTCGTTGTGAAAATACTCGGCTTTGAGCACCTTGGTCGTGACCGAATTGAAAAAAGTTTCCGCACATTCCGGTTGCTTGTGGTTCATCAAACATTCAACGTAATGGCTTTTCACTTCATGCCAAAACGCCTTGTTATTCGGATGCACCTGCGCGTTGGTCGCCAGTGTTTGTACGGTTTCGGCGACGCGCTCATCGTAATACTCGATACGGTCGGCGACCAGTTTCTGGATGTGAGGCCAGTCACCTTTTTCAAACGAGATTTTCGCGGCGCGCGCGCATTCACGAAAACGTGCGTAGTGGCGGTTAAAGCCGTCCAATACTTTTTCGGAGAGTGCCCGTGCTTCGGAGAGTTCGGTGGTAGATAGCGTGCTCATGGGTGTGCTGTATGTTTGAATGTTTTTATGCAGAAGGGTTTTGTTCGCCATTATCGGTGCTGTTCGGATTGAGCTCATGCGCGCGCGGCTTGTGTTTTTTACCGGCGAATAATTTATCAAACAGCGGATTCGGTAACGCGCGCATCAGTTTCGCCACAATCGCCATCTGCCACGGAATCACTGTGTACGAGCATTTGCGCTCAATCATGCGAATGGCGCGGCGGGCGAACTCATCCGGCTGCAATAAAAATGGCATTTGATACGGGTTTTTCGCGGTCAGCGGTGTGGCCACATAGCCCGGTGAAATCGTCAATACCGACACGCCTGAGTCGCGCAGCTCACCACGCAAACTTTCGCAATAGCTGATGACCGCCGCTTTGGACGAACAATACGCCTCCGAACCCGGCAGGCCGCGGATGCCCGCGACGCTGGCGATGCCGACGAGCGAACCTTTTCTCGCTGCTTTCATCGGCGCAATGAACGGATGAAAGGTGCTGGTCATCGCAAATACATTGGTTTCAAACACACGGCGAATCTGCGCCAAGTCCTCGTAATGCTCCGTCCACGTACCGACCGAAATGCCCGCAGCGGCGATCACCACATCGGGTGCGCCGTACTTGGCGATGAATGCGCGCGCGGCCTCGTGCAGCTCGGATTCGACCGTCACGTCCGCCGCATACACCTCGTGCTGCTCGGGGTGATTCATGGTGGTGCGAACCTGCTCCAGCACGTCACGACGACGCCCGATCAAACCGACGATGGCGCCCTTTTGGGCATATTCTTGCGCCAGAGCCGCGCCGATACCGCTGGATGCGCCGGTGATAAAAACAGTAAATGCCATGATGGGTGTCCTTTTATTTGCTGAATGTGATGTGCTATTTTAACCTGTGTACGTGCTTCTGCGTGGGTTGCAATGCGTTTTGGCGAATTTATTATTACATGCCGACAGAGGCAATAAAATGTATTTTGTAATGTACTTTTCATCGTTCGCTATGAGTGAGCGAGCTTAAGAGGAAAATGTCTATTGAGTATGCGCTCTCCGCCGCGGGGCGACTACTTTTTTGCTTGATCAAAAAAGTAGTCAAAAAAATCAAGTTCGCGGTCATGCACATCAATGAACGCTTGAGTTGGGTCGGTTTGAAACTCGCGTTTGCACGCAAACGCTCAAACAACAAACCGACCTAAAAAAGGATAGCATTCATTTGTGTTACAGCGACGAATCTTGCAGTGGTTGTCGTACTTTGTGGAGGCGTTTTTGGAGTTTCTAAGTAAGGGAAATAGGTATCGAGTATCGTTAAAAAACAGGGCGCAATATGCGCCCTGTTTGCTGTTATGCTGAATCGCGAAATTATTTGCCTTCTTCCAGCAATTTATTCACAATTTTCAGTGCTTCGGCTGAATCGCCTTTGACCACGTATTTGCCGTTCACAATCAGTGCCGGTACACCGTCCAGTTGATAGTTTTTAAACAGTGCGTCGGCGGTCACGATGTTGGCATTGACGTCAAAGCTGTGGAATGCTTTGTCCCATGCGGCTTTGTCTACGCCGTTTTCAACCATGAATTCACTGATTTTATCGTCATTGGTCAGCGCGCGGCCTTGATCCTGAATTGCGGCAAATACTTTGTCATCCAGCGCGTCGGATTTGCCCAGCGCTTGCAGCGTCATGGCGATGCGCTGATGCGCTTGCATGGCGGCATTCCATTGGGCGTGGTAGCGCACGAAGCGCACGTCGGATGGCAAGGTTTTTTTCCATGCTTGTACCGCCGGTTCGATTTTGTAACAGTGCGGGCAACCGTACCAGAAGAATTCTTGCACCTCTTTTTTACCATCCTTCGGCGGTTGTGGGTTCGCCAGCTTGGTGTAGTCTTTGCCTTCGGTGATGGTCAATCCTTTAGGCGAAAAGCTCTCAGCGGTGAAAGTTGGTGTTGCCGGTGCTGCGGCAGTTGTATTGTTCGCTGGGGCTGGCTGTGTGACGATGTCGGATTTGCTACAAGCAAACAGTAAGGTGCTGGCGGACAACACGCCGATCAGTGCGGTGCGACGGGTAATGTGTGCCCAAGTGGCGAGTGAAGCAAATGACATGGCAGCCTTTCGTGAGGTGTTAGGTTTCATCGGGAGCATTGGAAATTCGATATGCTAAACGATGATTTCATAGAGAATATGAATATTGTAACGTGATTGTTTTTATTGCGTCAGAGCGCGCTCGTGTTGAACCACGTTATCCAAGGTTTCCAATACCTGATTGGATGGAATCAAGGCGTAGCGGCCATTGACCACCAGTGTGGGCACGCCGTTGAGCTCAAAGCGATGAAACGCTTGCTGTGTGGCGCGCATGTTTTGTGTCACGGTGGCGCTGTGGTAGGCGGCCAGCCAGGTTTTTTTATTAAATCCGTGATGCAGCGCCCAGTTAAGCACACCGCCATCGGTCGATAATTGTTCGGGATCATTCGCGTAATCGGCAAACACTTGCTCGTGCAGATCCAAGCGTTTCAAGCGCAGCAAGGTGAAAAATAAGCGTTGCGACGCCACCATGTCAGCGCGCCAGCTCACCGGCAGATAGAGCAGCCGAACGGATGCGGGCTGCTGCGCATACCACGCGCTCAGCTTGGGCGCGAACGCAGCGCAATGGGTGCAGGTGTAGCTGAAAAATTCGACCACTTCGACCGTGCCCTTCGGTGCGTTTGCTTGAATACGGCCAGGATTACTTAGGGGTAAGGCATCGGCGGGCGCTTGCCACATGCCGCTGACAGGTTCAATGGGTTGATTCAGCGGCTGTGCGCTCACGGGTGTGATCGGACTGCTAATAAAAAACGCGCCGATCAGTGACGCGCTTAAGAGATATGAGAGAAATGGGCGCATGAGCCTATCCTTCCTAGTGCGCTATGTTTGCGGCAACGTATCTGTGTTTACGGCGCCGTTACGGGATTCACGGTTTTAGGTACATCGCTTTTGGTAACGGCAGGTTTAGTTGTTTTCGGTGTTGTTGTGGTTTTTGGTGCAGTGGTGGTAGTGACCGTTTTAGGCGTCGTTGTGGTGGTTGTTGTGGTTTTCGGTGTCGTGGTTGCTGCTTTAGAAACAGCCTCATTGTTTTCCGTTGTTGGTTTGGTTTTCTCGATCAGTGGTTTTTTCTCGGTCGCTGGTTTGTTGTTAATCAGATCGCCGATTGGATCATCGCTGTTGCTTTTCTTCGCTTTGGCAACCGGTGCAGCAGGAGGAGTTGCGATCGAATTATCTTTCAGATCTGCGTCACTCGGGTTTTTGCTCAGCCCCGTGCTTGCCGGCGGTTCGCCGGTCAATGCGCCCGTGCCGGTGCCCTGCTCATTGGCTGGTGGAGCGTTGTTCGGCTGAGTGGGTAGCTGAGTGTTGGTTTGATTGCCATACAGCGGTGCATTTGGGTCGGTACTACCGGTGGTTGGTGTAAGGGTATTGGTATTGGCTTTTTCGCGGAACGGGCCGCCACTCATGGCAAATGCTGCCACGACGAGTGCAACAACCAAGCCGATGAGCATGCCGATACCGATGTTCAGGACTGAACCGTTGCGGCCGGATGATGGGGTATTATTTGCCATAGTTATTCCAAAAAACACACAAAATCAATGGGTTGGATATATCTCCAGCAATTTAAACCAATAGTATGGTGAAATTGTGTTGAAGATATAGCGTTAATATAACGCATTACATCCGATTGGGTGCACTGACCCCCAATAATTTTAAACCGTTTTCTAAAACGATCCGCGCCGCAGTGAGTAAATGCACACGCGCGGTTTTCAGTGCCAGATCGTCGGTGAGTACGCGCTCGTTACCACCACAGAAGCTGTGTACTGCACCGGCCAAATCTTTGAGGTAGTACACGACGTGATGCGGCGCGAGATCATGCGCTGCCACCGCCAAGGTGTCGGGATACTGGCTCATCTGTTGCAGCAAGGCCATTTCGGATGGCGCGGTCAATGGTGCCAAAGTGGTTGCGTCGGTGCTTTTCACTTCAATACCGGCTTTTTCTAAAATTGAATGAATCCGTGCGTGGGCGTACTGCACGTAGTACACCGGGTTTTCGTCCGATTGGCTGACGGCGACGTCAATGTCGAATACGAACTCGGTGTCGGCTTTGCGCGAAATCATGAGAAAGCGCACCGCATCCTTGCTGGTCCAGTCGATCAGGTCGCGCAAGGTCACGTAGGAGCCGGCGCGTTTGGATAGTTTCACTTCCTGCCCGTCTTTCATGACCATCACCATTTTGTGCAGCACGTAATCTGGGTAGCCGTTTGGAATGCCGAGATTGGCGGCTTGTAAGCCGGAGCGTACGCGTGAAACGGTGCTGTGGTGATCCGAGCCTTGGATATTGATGACTTTGTGGTAGCCACGGTTCCATTTGTTGATGTGGTAGGCGACGTCCGGCACGAAATAGGTGTAGCCGCCATCGGATTTACGCATCACGCGGTCTTTGTCATCGCCAAAATCGGTGGTGCGCAGCCACAATGCGCCGTCTTGTTCGTAGGTATGACCGTTTTCGATCAGGCGTGCGACGGTTTGCTCCACCGCCCCGCTGGTGTAAAGGGATGATTCGAGAAAGTATTCGTCGAATTTCAAACCAAAGGCGTTCAAGTCTAAATCCTGTTCGTTGCGCAAATAGGCCACGGCGAATTCACGAATCGCATCCAGATCGTCCACATCGCCTTTGGCGGTGACGCCATTGACTGTTTCTTTGGCCAAATACGCCTGCGCGATGTCCATGATGTAGTCGCCGCGATAGCCGTCCGCTGGAAAGCTCGGGTCGTCCACGCCCAGACCTTTGGCGCGCGCTTGGGTGGAAATCGCGAGATTGGCGATTTGTTGTCCTGCATCGTTGTAGTAGAACTCACGGTGCACGCTGTAGCCTTGGCTGCTCAATACCGAGCCGAGGATGTCGCCCAGTGCTGCTTGACGTGCGTGACCGACATGCAGCGGACCGGTCGGATTGGCGGAGACGAATTCGAGCATCACGCGCTCGCCTGCATAGGTGTCGGCTGAACCGAAAGCGCCGCCCTGCTCAATTACGGTTTGTGCCACCGATTGCTTGGCTGCGTCGGTCAGGCGAATGTTGATAAAGCCCGGGCCGGCGATTTCCAGCGCGGCAATGTAAGGATTGTCCGGCATGGCGTCGATCAGCTCCTGCGCCAATTGACGCGGGTTTTTACCCAGCGGTTTGGCCAGCTGCATGGCGATATTGCACGCGGCATCGCCGTGTGCGGCCTGTTTCGGGCGTTCCAGTGTTGGTGTGGCTTGTGTTTCGGGCGCTACGGTTTGGAGTGCCGTGATAAAGCTGTCAATGATGCGGGTGCGGGTGTGATGGAGC
>CAYPYQ010000353.1:0-1749 GCA_964414735.1 uncultured Hydromonas sp. | reverse complement strand
TGTCCGCCGATCATTTGGAGTATTTGAGCGAGGCGGGCGTGGCGGCGATGGCGCAGGCGGGTACGGTGGCGGTGCTGTTACCGGGGGCGTTTTATTTTCTACGCGAAACGCAGTTGCCGCCGATTGAAGCGCTGCGTGCGGCGGGCGTGCCGATGGCGGTTTCGACCGATTGCAATCCGGGTACGTCGCCGATGACTTCGATCTTGATGGCGATGAATATGGCGTGTACGCTGTTTCGCCTTACGCCGCAGGAGGCGCTCGCGGGTGTGACCTGCCATGCGGCGCGTGCGCTGGGTTTGCGGGATTCGATTGGGCAATTGGCGATTGGTTATGCGGCGGATTTTGCGCTGTGGGACATCGAGCGTCCGGCGGATTTGAGTTATGCGCTGGGTTTGAATCCGTGTGTGGCGACGGTTTGCAGCGGGCAGATACGTACGCCGGACTGAGGGTGTTCATTGATTGAGTTGGCTTTGTGTGATACCTTTGCCCTTTGATGAATTTTAGGGTGGGTTATGTGGAGCGAATTTTTTCCTCATGGTTTTGAGCGTTATCTGGTCGGCGGTGCGCTGATTGGTTTGGCGGTGGCTTTTTTGTATGTCACGACAGGGCGCCTCGGTGGCGCGAGTACCGTGTTCAGTGCGATGTGGTCGTGGTTCTCACGACTGCCTTTTTTCCAACAATCTTCTTTGCGTGATTCGCGCAACTGGCGGGTGCTGTATGCACTCGGCATGTTGCTGGGTGGCGCGCTGTATGTGCTCGCTGGTTTACCCGTCGAAGGTTCAGATATTGCGACGTGGCGGCTGGTGCTCGGCGGTTTGTTGATCGGTTTTGGCGCGCGTTTGGGTGGCGGCTGTACGTCGGGGCATGGGATTTGCGGCATGGCGTCGTTGTCCGGTGGTTCGATGTGGATGGTGGTGGTGTTTTTGAGTACGGCGATTGTGACGGCGATGCTGATGAGTGTGTGGGGAGTGGTGTGATGAAGGCTTTGGCGACATTGATCAGTGGTGTGTTGTTTGGGTTGGGGTTGTCGTATTCGGGCATGATACGGCCGGAAACGGTATTGGCTTTTTTAACCTTTCATGATTTGGGTTTGTTGCTGGTGCTGGGTGCGGCTGTGGTGATTGCGCTGCTGGTGTATCAGCTCGTACCGCGTGTGCGCCGTGCGCCGCTGTTGGGCGGTGTTTTTGAGCAGCGTCCTTTTGCGCTGACGCGCCAAGCGGTGTTCGGCGGTGTGCTCTTTGGCCTCGGTTGGGGGATTTGCGGCGTGTGTCCGGCGCCGGCCTTCGCGGGCTTGGGTGCGGGCAATGGACGGATGTTGATCGTGCTGCTGGCGATTTTCGTCGGCGCGGGTGCGCATGGCTGGTGGGCGCAACGACAAACCGATAATAAAGAAAGTGCCGCATCATGACCCTCCTGTATTTACACGGTTTTCGCTCCTCGCCTTCGTCGGACAAAGCGCTCGCCGTGGCACACTATTGCGAGGAGCATCATTTGCCTGAACCCATCATGCCGCAGTTGCCGATTTCGCCACGGGAGTCAATTGAGCTGTGTGAGCAGTTGATCGCGCAGCACGATGTGACTGCGGTGTGCGGCTCGTCACTCGGTGGATTTTATGCGCTGTATTTGGCGGAAAAATATGGCCTGCGCTGCGGATTGATTAATCCTGCGATTACGCCGTGGATGGATTTTGAGCGCAATGATAATCAAGAGCGCTACGATATTGCCGAGCTGGATGTGGAGAGCAATGGT
>CAYPYQ010000352.1:0-1510 GCA_964414735.1 uncultured Hydromonas sp. | reverse complement strand
CCTCACGCCGCAGGAGGCGCTCTCGGGTGTGACCTGCCACGCAGCGCGTGCGCTGGGTTTGCAGGATTCGATTGGGCAATTGGCGGTTGGCTATGCGGCGGATTTTGCGCTGTGGGACATCGCGCGTCCGGCGGATTTGAGCTACGTACTGGGTTTGAATCTGTGTCTGGCGACGGTTTGCGGCGGGCAGATACGTACGCCGGACTGAGGGTGTTCATTGATTGAGTTGGCTTTGTGTGATACCTTTGCCCTTTGATGAATTTTAGGGTGGGTTATGTGGAGTGAATTTTTTCCTCATGGTTTTGAGCGCTATGAGGTCGGCGGTGCGTTGATCGGTTTGGCGGTGGCTTTTTTGTATGTCACGACGGGGCGGCTCGGCGGCGCGAGTACCGTGTTCAGTGCGTCGTGGTCGTGGTTCTCACGACTGCCTTTTTTCCAACAATCTTCCTTGCGTGATTCGCGTAACTGGCGGGTGCTGTATGCGCTCGGCATGCTGCTGGGCGGCGTGCTGTATGTACTCGCTGGTTTGCCGGTGGAAGGCTCGGATATTGCGACGTGGCGGCTGGTGCTCGGCGGTTTGTTGATCGGTTTTGGCGCGCGTTTGGGCGGTGGCTGTACCTCGGGGCATGGGATTTGCGGCATGGCGTCGTTGTCCGGTGGATCCATGCTGATGGTGGCGGTATTTTTGAGCACGGCGATTATGACGGCGATGCTGATGAGCGCATGGGGGGTGGTGTGATGAGGGCTTTGGCGACGTTGATCAGTGGGGTGTTGTTTGGATTGGGATTGTCGTATTCGGGCATGATAAGGCCGGAAACGGTATTGGCTTTTTTGACCTTTGATGATTTGGGTTTGCTGCTGGTGCTGGTGCGGCGGTGGTGATCGCGCTATTGGTGTATCAGCTCGTGCCGCGTGTGCGTCGTGCGCCGTTGCTCGGCGGGGTGTTTGAGCGGCGTCCTTTTGCGTTGACACGCCAAGCGGCGCTCGGCGGCGTGCTCTTTGGTCTCGGTTGGGGGATTTGCGGTGTGTGTCCTGCGCCGGCCTTGGCGGGGTTAGGTACGGGCAACGGGCGTATGCTGATCGTGTTGCTGGCGATTTTCGTCGGCGCGGGTGCGCATGGCTGGTGGGCGCAACGACAAACAGATTCCAATGAAAGCACTGCATCATGAGGCTACTGTATTTACATGGTTTCCGTTCCTCACCGAGCTCGGATAAGGCGCTCGCGGTTGCACAATATTGTGCGGAGCATGGTTTACCTGAGCCGATAATGCCGCAGTTGCCGATTTCGCCGCTGGAGTCGATTGAGTTGTGCGCGCAGTTGATCACGCAGCACGATATCACGGCGGTGTGCGGCTCGTCGCTCGGTGGGTTTTATGCGCTGTATTTGGCGGAAAAATATGGCCTGCGCTGCGGATTGATTAATCCTGCGATTACGCCGTGGATGGATTTTGAGCGCAATGATAATCAAGAGCGCTACGATATTGCCGAGCTGGATGTGGAGAGCAATGGT
>CAYPYQ010000351.1:0-8699 GCA_964414735.1 uncultured Hydromonas sp. | reverse complement strand
CCGAGTGAACCCGCCGCCACGCCGCCACCGGAGAGGTATACGGCTTTAAAACCGGCCTGCTGCGCGAGCAGGGCGTGGTTGGCGTTGATGGCGCCGACGATTTGTAATGGGGATTCTTCTTTCAGGGCTTGTCGAAAGCGTTGCCCAGCAGTCATAGAACTCATGTAAAACCTCCTTAATTTGTGATTGAATTATTGGTCTTAATGATGTGGATTCATCAAGTTGCTGTGTACTTTATTCAATGATACTTACAAGAGATTGACTGGTATAAATTTGGTGAATGTTTTATTTTGAAAAGTTCCATACTTCAAACGGGTTCTGCTGCTAAAATGCAAAAGAATTCGAATGAATTTGGATGATGGTTATGGATCAGAGGGAGTGCGGTCATGAAGCTTCATAGCGATAGTTTTCCGGATAACGGTGTGATTCCGGCAGAGTTTGCCTTCGCGCAGATGGATGAGAAAGCGCGTGTGCGCTTTTCCAATAATAAAAATCCGCATCTGGCGTGGTCAGAAGTGCCCGAAGGCACACAGTCATTTGTAGTGACATGCGTGGATGATAGTGCGCCGACCGATCCGACTGACGTCAATCAAGTGGATCGCGAAGTTCCGGCGGATTTGCCGCGTGCGGATTTTGTCCACTGGATTTTGATTAACCTTCAGGCACAGATGCGCGAAATTGCTGCCGGACAGTTTTCCAATGAAGTCACCCCACGCGGTAAAGCGGGACCCGTCGTGCCAGTGAAGGAGTTTAGCGAAACGCCAGTACGCCACGGGATCAACGACTACACCCATTGGTTTGCTAACGATCACGACATGGCCGGTGACTACTACGGCTACGACGGCCCATGCCCGCCGTGGAATGACTCCATCGTGCATAAATACACCTTTACTATTTATGCATTGGACATTCCGGAGCTGACCATGCCGCTGGCGAGTAAACTCAATATCAGCGCGGTTGAACGTCGGATGGAGGGGCATGTGCTTGACAGCGCGAGCTGGTCGGGCGTGTATACCTTGACGCCGCGCTTGGCTTCGGCGTTGACGATAGATGGCGGCACGGGCGGTATTGGTGCAGGTTCGTCCGGCGCGTTGGCCGAATCATGAATTGGTACGCTATGTCACGTCGCGCTTTACAGATTTTAGTGGTGGTCTTGTCGCTGGCTTTGCTGGCGGCTTGTTTTCGTATTTATACCTTACGTCAGGACAAAGCCGCGGTGACGCAGCAAAGTACGACAACTACAGCGACCACTACCACCAAAGTTCAGCCGAACAATCGGTCGACAACCGCGCCAGACAGTGTCAATAATGGCGCAACGACTCAACAAAAGAGTGGGAAAAATGATTATGCCGCAGGCATAGGCACGATTGAATACGTCGCGCTGCCCAAAGAAGCGCAAACCGTTATTAGCTTGATTCAAAAGCGCTCCAGCTTCCCATACCGCCAAGACGGGCAAACGTTCAGTAACCGAGAGCGTGTTTTGCCGAGCCAGCCGCGTGGTTATTACCAAGAATACACGGTGCCAACACCGGGTGCGGATAATCGCGGCGCGCGTCGCATCGTCTCCGGTCAAGGAACGACGGGGGATAATGCCACCAGTGGCGAGTATTATTATACGAGCGACCACTACCGCAGTTTCGCTCGTGTGCGGATGGAGTAAGTATGAGCCAAGTCAAAACTGAGTTATGGACGCGCATCGTCGGGAAATTTGTTGAATGCAGCGCCGAGCTCCCCCCATCTGTAGACAATATGAATGAATTGGGCGACTATTTGGCGGTATATACCACAGAGTTGGGCGCTGATGTTTGCACGGTGGATGTGCGTGTGGCGGAGCAGCCTGCCGATGTGTTGGCGTTATTGGCCAAACGATTGCATTTCCCCGACTATTTCGGTCAAAATTTAGATGCGCTGTACGATGTCGTCGGTGAATATGCCGATAATTTTCAAACACAACTGGATGCACAAGCCGGCTCCGTGCCGCAGGTTTGGCTGATTCACAGCCGCGTGTCGCAGGAAAAAATGCTATTTCCGGTGATGGATACCTTACGAGATGCGCTGAGCGACGTGAGCGGCGTGGGTTTAAGTATCTTATGGGTGATTAGCGCAAATTAAATGCGGTCAATGACAGTAAAAAACGAAAAATACCTTCAAATATCAGTAGAAAGACGATTATGAATAGCATTTTAGTGATTCACGGCCCTAATTTGAACCTGCTGGGTACACGCGAGCCGGAAATCTATGGTGCGCAGACCTTGGCGGACATCAATCATAATTTGCAGCAATCAGCTCAGTCCAAGGGCATTCGTTTGGATACCTTTCAAAGTAATCACGAAGGCGAGATCGTCGAAGCGATTCACCGCGCGCGTGGTCAATATCAAGCGATCATCATCAATCCGGCGGCATTCACCCACACCAGCGTGGCTATTCGCGATGCGTTGGCGGGCGTGGACATCCCATTTGTCGAAGTGCATTTGTCCAATGTGTATCAACGAGAGGCATTCCGTCATCACTCTTTTTTCTCCGATTTGGCCGTCGGAGTGATCAGTGGTCTGGGCGCGTACGGATATGAAGCAGCTTTGGCTTTTTGGGCGCAAAAGTTCGGTAAATAACCCCAAATCTACCTATCTATTAGAAAATAAAAAAATGGGTTATGCAGTTAGCGGTAAATTAAAACAGCTCACTAAAAAGTGAACGTTCGTTTTATTTTAGATGGTTTTAGTGGGAAATAGATAAAAATAAGCGAAAATAAACCGCTTTTATGGTTTTTAAAGGCGTATAATCTCCGTCCAGTAATAGAACGCTTGAATTAGGTATGTAGGTCGCGGTTTGAGGCGACTGTTATTGAATGCATCATCATTTCAAGCGCATATTTGCATTTCATCCGATCGGATTCACTCATTCAATTCATCGGACTAATAATTCTAAAGGAGCGAACGTCATGGATTTACGCAAACTGAAAACGCTGATTGACTTGGTATCTGAGTCTGAGGTTTCTGAACTGGAAATCACCGAAGCGGAAGGCAAAGTACGTATCGTCAAAGGCGGTGGTTCTGCTGTCGTGGTCAGCGCACCCCAAATGGTTGCCAGCACTCCGGCGGCTGTAGCTGCTCCGGTTGCGGCTGCCCCCGCTGCTCCTGCCGCCGCGCCAGCGCCGGCAGCCCCAGCACAAGAAACGGGTACGCCAGTAAAATCGCCGATGGTGGGTACTTTCTACGCTGCCTCCGCCCCCGGTGCTGCTCCGTATGTGAGCGTCGGTACCGCAGTGAAAAAAGGCCAAACCCTGTGCATCATTGAGGCGATGAAGTTACTCAATGAAATCGAAGCGGAAACCGATGGTGTGATCAAACAAATTTTGGTTGAAAACGCCGATCCGGTGGAATATGGTCAAACCTTGTTCATCATTGGTTGATGAGAACGAATGTGTCGTACGGTTTTAATGTACGCACATTTTTAAATATATTCCGACTTTTGAGCAATCGGGTTTGACCATCAGGCGTATCACCGTTTTTTAGACGGAATACGAGCCGATGAGTGTAAGCACTTTTGCCACCCAACAGATGAAAGCGTACTATGTTTAACAAAATTCTCATTGCCAACCGCGGTGAAATTGCCCTGCGTATCCAGCGCGCCTGCCGCGAAATGGGTATCAAAACCGTGGTTGTGTATTCCGAAGCCGACCGCGAAGCCAAATATGTCAAGCTCGCAGACGAGGCCGTCTGTATCGGCCCTGCGCCGTCCGCGCAAAGCTATCTGAACATGACCGCGCTGATCGCCACCGCTGAGGTGACGCATGCCGATGCGATTCATCCGGGTTATGGCTTTTTGTCCGAAAATGCCGATTTCTCACAACGTGTCGAGGAGTCCGGTTTCGTGTTTATCGGTCCTACCGCCGAATCCATCCGCATCATGGGTGATAAGGTCGCCGCGAAACAAGCCATGATCCGAGCCGGTGTGCCAACCGTGCCGGGGTCACCCGAAGCGTTGGGTGACGATCCGCAGGAAATCCTGCGCATGGCGCGAGCGATCAAATTCCCAGTAATTATTAAAGCGGCCGGTGGTGGTGGCGGTCGCGGTATGCGCGTGGTGCACTCCGAAGCCGGATTGCTCAACGCCGTGGCGATGACCAAAGCCGAAGCGCAAGCCGCGTTCGGTAATCCCAACGTGTACATGGAAAAATTCCTGCAAAACCCGCGTCACGTCGAGATTCAAGTGCTGGCCGATCAACACCGCAATGCCGTGTATCTGGGCGAGCGCGATTGCTCGCTGCAACGCCGTCACCAAAAAGTGATTGAGGAAGCGCCTGCACCGGGCATTCCACGCAAATTGGTGGACAAAATTGGGATGCGCTGTGTGGATGCGTGTAAACGCATTGGTTATCGCGGTGCGGGTACGTTTGAATTCCTGTACGAAAATGGCGAGTTCTACTTCATCGAAATGAATACTCGTGTGCAGGTGGAGCACCCTGTGACCGAAATGATTACGGGTATTGATATTGTTCAGGAACAAATTCGCATTGCCGCCGGTGAAAAACTGAGTTTCCGTCAGCGCGACATCGTGCTCAAAGGGCACTCGATCGAATGCCGTATCAATGCCGAGGATCCATTCAAGTTCACTCCAAGCCCTGGTCGCATCACCATGTGGCACACGCCGGGCGGTCCGGGGATACGCGTGGACTCGCATGTGTATAACAACTACTTTGTACCGCCGAACTACGACTCGATGATTGGCAAGCTGATTGCTTATGGCGATACGCGTGAGCAAGCGGTGGCGCGTATGCGTACCGCGCTGTCTGAAATGGTGGTTGAAGGCATTTTGACCAATATTCCGCTGCACCGTGAGATGATGGAAGACCCTATATTTAAAGAAGGCGGGTTCAGCATTCACTACCTGGAGCAGAAGCTGGGGCAGGAAAAACATTAAAGCAATACGGAAAAAGTAAAACCCTACTTTTTCCGAGCTTGGAGCAGAAAATTTGTCAGGGAAAACCTGAAAAAGTTTGATCAAAATCAAAAGGTTAAGATCATCAATCACTCCAAGTGATACGAGTCTATCAATGCTTAAGCTGAATTGGCCTGTTGCGTAGACTGTATCAATAAACATCCAACCTAAATCGGTTGGATGTTTTGTTTTTTGCACTGAATTAACGGATAATGCGGGCTGGTTAATGAATATATTTAAAAGGAACACTATGTGGGTAGAAATCATCGTCAGCGTGGATGAAGCGCACGCCGAAGACGTATCGGATGCATTGATGGAGGCGGGTGCGCTGTCGGTATCGGTGGAGGATGAATGGGCGGATACTGAGTCCGAAGTGCCTTTGTACGGTGAGCCGGGCTTGGAGCCGACTACCCATGCGTGGCAACAGTCGCGCTTGGTCGTATTGGTCGAGCCGGATGCTGACGTGGATGCTCTGCTCAATGAGGCCTACGGCGAACTGAATCTACCTGTACCGAATTACGAGCGTCGCGAAGTGCAGGCGCAGGACTGGGTACGTCTGACGCAAAGCCAGTTTGAACCGATTGAGATCACACCGCAGTTATGGATCGTGCCGACGTGGCATGAGGCCAATGAAACCGATGCGAACCGCATCAATCTGCGCCTCGATCCGGGCTTGGCTTTTGGCACGGGCAGTCATCCGACCACGCGCCTGTGTTTGCAATGGTTGGCGGAAAACATGCCGCAGCAGCAGGGTGCGACCGTGTTGGACTACGGTTGTGGCAGTGGGATTTTGGCTATTGCCGCGAAAAAAATGGGTGCGGGCGATGTGCTCGGTACGGACATTGATTCGCAGGCGGTGCAAAGCTCGAATGACAATGCCGAGCTAAATACCACTCAGGCAAAATTTGTACTGCCCGACGCAATGCCGCATGGCGAACAGTACCAAATCGTGGTCGCCAATATTCTGTCCAATCCGCTCAAACTACTCGCGCCGGCACTGGTCGGCTATGTGCAAAAAGGTGGCTACCTCGTGTTGTCTGGGATTTTAGAGCGTCAAACCGAAGAGTTGATCGAAGCCTACGCGCCGTATATGAACATGTCGCTGTGGCGCGCCGAGGATGGCTGGATTTGTTTGGCGGGGCAGGCGGTTTAATCGATGGCTTATTGAGGAGCTGATATGGCGGTTACGCACATAGCGCATTACAATTTTCGCTTGCCGCGTGCGCTATTGGATGTGGTCAGAGATTTTTATAGGGATGTCGTTGGCTTGTCATTGGGCGAGCGACCTGCGTTTCAAAGTTTCGGTTATTGGTTGTATGCGGGTGAGCAGGATATGTTGCATTTGACCGAAGAGGCGGCGGATGATCAACGTGTGGCGGGTTCACATTTAACGTTTGATCATGTGGCGCTGGCGTGTACCGATTGGCCGGCACATGAAGCGCGATTGAGCGCGCATGGTGTGGCATTTACAATCGATCGCGTTCCGGGGCGCGGGACTTTGCAGGTGTTTTTCCGTGATCCGGCGGGAAATGGGGTGGAGCTGATTTTCTTAGATAACGCGTGAGTGTGATGCGATCAAAAAAGGGTGCAAATGCACCCTCTTGTTTTTGGAGGTTGATTGAGACTTACTGCCCGCGCAAATCTTTACGCAAAATCTTCCCAACATTGGATTTGGGCAGTTCGGTACGAAATTCGATGTGTTTCGGTCGTTTGTAGCCGGTCAGATGGTCTTTGAGGAAGTGTTGCAGTTCGTGTTCGGTCAGGCTGGCGTCTTTTTTGACGACGAACATTTTGACTGCTTCACCGGAGTATTCGTCCGGTACGCCGATGACCGCGCATTCGAGCACTTTCGGATGCATGACGGCGACGTCTTCAACTTCGTTCGGGTACACGTTAAAGCCGGAAACGAGCACCATGTCCTTTTTACGGTCAATGATTTTAACGAAGCCTTGCTCGTTCATGATGCCGATGTCGCCAGAGCGGAAAAAGCCGTCGGCGGTCATGACTTTTGCGGTTTCATCCGGGCGCTGCCAGTAGCCAGCCATAACCTGCGGGCCGCGAATGGCGATTTCTCCCGATGCGCCGTAGGGTACTTCTTTGCCGTCGTCATCTAAAATGGCAACCTCGGTTGAGGGGATCGGCAGGCCGGTGTAACCGGTAAAGGCTTCTAATTTGATCGGGTTCATCAGCGCGGCAGGGCTGGTTTCGGACAGACCGTAGGCTTCGCAGATCGGTACGTCGGTGGTTTTTTGGAATTGGTCGGCGACGGCTTTTTGTACCGCCATGCCGCCACCCAAAGCGACGCGTAGCGATGAGAAGTCGAGCTTTTTAAATGCTTCGTTGTGCAGCAGTGCGACAAATAGGGTGTTGACTGCTGGTAGTACGTGGAACGGTTGTTTGGCCAAATCTTTGACGAATGCCGGAATATCCCGTGGGTTGGTGATGAGCAGTACGGTACTGCCGATGTGCAGTGCATAGAGCGCATTCACGGTCAGGCCGAAGATGTGATACAGCGGTAGGGCGGAGACGAATACCGGTGGTACGGTTAGGTCTTTGATTGCGGGGTCACACCAAAGCTCGGCCTGTAGCACGTTCGCTATAATGTTACCATGGGTCAGCGCAGCGCCTTTGGACACGCCGGTGGTACCACCGGTATATTGTAAAAAGGCTAGATCGTCTCGGGTCAGTGGAACCGCTTGGTAGTTTTTCTTGGCGCCTTCGGTCAGCACCTGTTTGAATGGAATGGCGGACGGGAGGCGCCATGCGGGTACCATTTTTTTGACATTGCGCAGGATGAAATTGACGATATTGCCTTTGAAACCGAGCATGTCGCCGAGCGAAGAGACGATGATGTGTTTGAGATTCGGTAGATTCGGCAGGGATACTTCGAGCGCGTGGGCGAAGTTTTCGAGGATGAAAATTGCTTTTGTGCCCGAGTCGTTGAGCTGATGGGTCAGCTCGTCCGGCGTGTACAGTGGGTTGATGTTGGTCACGATGTAGCCCGCGCGCAAAATCGCTGGTACTAAAATCAGGTATTGAAAACAGTTCGGCATCATGATGGCGACGCGATCGCCTTTTTGCAGGCCTAAGTCTTGTAACCAGGCGGCGACGTGTTTGGAATATTGGTCAAACTCGCCATAGGTCATGGATTTGCCCATATTGATCGCCATCGGGCGGTCGGTGAAACGGGCGAATGCCGAATCGAAAATCGCGGGAATGGAGTTAAAGCGCTCCAAATCAATGGTTTCGGGTATGCCGTTGTACTGCCCAAGCCATGGCTTTTGCATGATGGTCTCCTGAATGTATCTTTGAATTATAGATTTATGATGCGCTTTTTGCTTCATCTGCGGGTATTTTACATAAAAACACCTGCAACGGAAGTTATTTTTATGAATAGTAAATAATTAAAAATTATGATAAGGCCTTGTGTACCAGCTGAAAATGGTATCGGCTTTGTGTCATAATGTGTTTCAAATTTTATTTCCCGTGTTTGCTGTTTTTGTGAGTTATGAATCTATGAGTCATTCTGCTGAATCTACCCGTTTATCCCAAGCATTGCGACAAAACCGTGAATCCGGCCGCAAAAATTTAGTCACCTTTATTACTGCGGGTGATCCCGATTTGGCACAAACCGAGCGTTTGATGCACGCATTGGTTGCATCTGGGGTGGATGTGATTGAGCTGGGGGTGCCGTTCTCCGATCCGATGGCGGATGGGCCGGTGATTCAGCGCGCGAGTGAGCGCGCCGTGGCGCAGGGCGT
>CAYPYQ010000350.1:0-1967 GCA_964414735.1 uncultured Hydromonas sp. | reverse complement strand
AAATACAGCATCGCTATGGCGCGTACCTCAGATCCGCACTCCGCGACCGCACAATTTTTCATTAACACCAACGACAATGAATTTTTGAATTTCAGCTCACCAACACCAAGCGGCTGGGGCTACGCGGTTTTCGGTAAAGTGGTTGAAGGCACCGACGTGGTCGATGCGATTGAACAGTCGAAAACCTCACGCTCAGGCTTTCACCAAGACGTACCGGTGGAAACCGTGACCATCGACAAAGCCGAAATCGTCGAATAAAGATGATTATGACACGCGCATCGGTTCACGAACTTGATTTGTCCAACAGCCCTCGCGGCTGGTGCGCGATCTCCGATTTGCATTTATCGGAGCACATGCCGAACACCATGGCGCAGTTGGACGAATTTTGCGCGCAAATTGCGCCGCAGTACGATGCACTGTTCATCCTCGGTGATTTGTTTGAATACTGGGTGGGCGATGATGCGGCGGATTTCAATCCGGCGGCATTGCGGGTAATCGAAGCAATTCACAAACTGAAAGCCCGCGGCACACAGACCTACTTCATGCGCGGCAATCGCGACATCGCCATGGAGCAAGCGTACTGTGACCGTGCCGGCATGATCCTGTTGCCCGACCCATGCGTACTGATCGATGGCGAACACCGCATCATCCTCTCGCACGGCGATCTGCTGTGTACGGACGATCATGAGTATCAGCGGCAACGGCGTTTTTACACCCACCCTTGGGTGAAAAAAACCATACTCAAAGCACCGCTGGCTTGGCGCGTCAAACTCGTGCAATACCTGCGTGAGAAATCACGCAGACGCTGGCTCAACACACCCGAACACCTGCGCAAGCAGCGCAACATCCAGCAAAACGTCACCGAGTCCGCGGTTCAACTATGGCGCGAACAGCACAATGCCGATACCCTACTGCATGGCCACACCCACCGACCAAACGAGCACCGTATGGCGGATTTTGTGCGCTGGGTTTTACCCGATTGGGATTTGGACAATGCCCCGAATCGTTGGGGTTATATGAGTGTGCGCAACCAGCAATTTCAGCTGATGACGCACATCAATTCAAATTAAATCTTATTCGGCAAACACGCCATCTACGTAAAACCAGCGATCATTGTCGCGTATAAATCGGCTGGTTTCATGCAGCCGCTGCGCGCCCTGACCGCCGACTTTATATTTTGCCACAAACTCAACGAATGCTTCGTCTGGCCGCTCACTGGCAAACACACGAACCACATTCAATCCCAACCATTTGGTTTGAGTATCTTTACCCAAATCCAAATCCTGTGGTCGTGTGCTGATATGCCACGTATCCGCCACATAATCGGACAAAAGCAACACATACGCGCTGTAACGCGAGCGCATCAATGCCTCAGCCGTAGCAGCGTTAATCAATCTTTGATGCAAGGGTTCACAGCATTGCGCATAGCCTCGTTTCGAGCCACAGGGACACACATTTTGAATGGACTGGGCATGTTTGGATTTCATAAATAGTAGTCAAAAATAAAAAATGGGCGAGATGACTCACCCATTAATTTTAAACGATTCAATCACACGATTAAAGCGATTATTCAAAACGTCCGCGCAGCAAATATTCCATGATCGCTTTTTGCACATGCATGCGATTTTCCGCCTCTTGCCAGACCACGCTTTGCGGCCCGTCGATGACTTCGGCATCCACCTCTTCGCCACGATGTGCAGGCAGGCAGTGCATAAACACCGCATCTGGCGCAGCCGCCGCCATCATTTCCGCGGTGATTTTATAGCCTGCAAAAGCCTTCATTCGCGCTTCATTTTCCGCCTCGTAACCCATACTCGTCCATACATCAGTGGTCACCAGATGCGCGCCGGTGCACGCCTGCATCGGCGTATCGCAAACAGTGAAGTGTTTTTTATCCTCTTCAGTAATCATCTTCGGATCCAGTGCATACGCCGCTGGAATCGCGAGGTTCAGATGAAAGCCCAAAA
>CAYPYQ010000349.1:0-2925 GCA_964414735.1 uncultured Hydromonas sp. | reverse complement strand
TGTGCGTCAGCTCTCACTCGAAATCATTTACGGGCAAGTGTGGCAGCCGACGACCGCGCAGGCCGATGACGGCGTGCGCACCGTGTCGCTTGAGTCGCTCACCGCCAGTTTAAAAAATCGTTCCGAAGGAAATTCATAATGTTGCCTTTGCTCAAAAAGTCCCTTTCCGCTGCGCTGCTCGTCGCCACTCTGAGCACATTAAGCGCGTGTCAGCCTACACCGCAGTACCTCAACTCAAATGTGACCGCCAGCAATCTGCACACCACCATTCCGCTGACCACGCAAAATGGTGAACGCATGGAGGTCAATGCACCGCTCAAAGGCAAAATCAGCGCGGTGTTTTTCGGCTACACCCAGTGCCCCGACATTTGCCCGACCACGCTGGGCAAAATGAAAATCGTGATGGAAAAACTCGGTGCAGACGCGGATAAAGTGCGTGTCGTGTTCATCACCGTTGATCCTGAGCGCGACACGCCAGAGGTGCTCAAAGCCTATATGGCCGCGTTTAACCCAAGCTTCATTGGCGCTTATGCCGATCCGATCGAGCGCACGCGCGAAATGGCCAAACAATTCCAAGTGGTGTATGAAAAAGAAGGCAGCGGCCCGAACTACATCGTCAACCACACCGCGAACCTGTACCTGCTCGATGAAAACGGCAAGACCATCGTGTCGGCGCCGTATGAGGCCAAACCGGATGCGATCGTGCACGACATCAAGCAGATGCTGGCTGCGCAAAGCAAATAAAAATCAGGGCATGTAAGCATTGGCTTAATTTTTATTACCACTTTTTCTAGTGGATGGCTGAGACGGCAAATTCGGGATGATGTCGCTCATAGCGCAAATGGGCGTGTCTGTTGATAGGGTCGGTTTGCTGTTTGAGCGTTTGTTGTGTAAACGCGAGTTTCAAACCGACCATGTAACACGCGCATTGTTTTGCGATATTGCGACTAGAACTTTTTGAATACTTTTTGGTTCATGCCAAAAAGTATTCGCCCCGCGGCGGAGAGCGAATGATTTCTTTCAGCAGGTTGAATAGCCACTCATTCCGCTAACTTCAATGCCTCACAGTGCAGCGCATACGAATCCGCTTCGCGCGCATTCGCCGACACATCCGACAGCCAAATCGCATCCTCCGTCACCGTGCATTGCAGCTGCATATTGCGTTGGCACAGACTTTTGAGTGCCGAAGTGTCTGGCAGTGTGTACACCGAGACTTTATCCAGCGTATTCATCGCCGCTTCGTTATCACGCCACCATTTATCCGCCAGTGCGCCGTATAAATAAATGTGCACCGCGTCCGCGCGACCGCATGCTTTGCGGATGCGGCGCTCGTCCGGCAAACCCACGTCGATCCACAGGCGAATCGCGTCGGTTTCATCCTTGAGCCACAATGCCGGCTCATCATCGGTCGATACACCTTTACCAAAGCTCAAGCGCTCATCGGCATTCAGAGCAAACGCTAGCAGCCGCACCATCATGCGCTCCTCCGTCTCAGACGGATGCAGTGCGAGGGTCAGTGCGTGATCGGCGTAGTAATGACGTGCGGTGTCAGCGATGGAGAGCTGTGCTTTGTGGATGGTGGATTTGAGTGCCATAGTGATGCAAAATTTTGAGGGCTGGATATTCGGTCAAATAAAATCTCCTTGTTTTTGGCAAGGAGATGGATTGTGTTGGGCGTGACCGGCGAGGGTTTAATCGCTCAAACGACTGTTCATACAGCCCACTGTTTTACATTCGCGTAAACGCTCGCGCAGCCAAGTGTTGCGATCTTGAGTGGTGCTCAATCGACATCCGACATCAATCGAGTTGCCCTCAACGCACTGCGCATCGCGGCTGCGAATCCATGCCAACTGTGAGCGCTTTAGCGTAGTTTTTTGTTCCGTATTGAGCAAGCCGCGCAGTTTTTGATAATTTTGATTCAACTCACGATCGGCGTCGGCATAGAGTTTGTTGGTGCAATAGACATCGTCAAACGTGGTGCGCGTTGAGTCGCAGTTATCTGCCAAAGCAATGCTAGAAAACAATAATAGCGTTAATGTGGCTACAATTTGCTTCATACCTCATCTCCTTAAAGTTGTGAATTGAGTTGAACGGCAACGATGAACCGATTGGGTGCGAGGTCAGTATAATGGAGCGTGTCGAAGTCGGCAATCTATAATCAACAGAATCAATCCGCGTAGTAGTCAATACCGATTTTGACTTGCTTACCGCTCGGAATCAGCGTCCAGCGGGTTTCACCACCGGGATAGCTCAGGTCAATTTGATATTGTTTGCGGGATGGCTGGTAGCGCACCGACACGCCTTCATGCGTGGTATTCAGGCGTTGGGTGGGCAGCTGCGCACGCAGATGTGCGCCGTCTTCTGTAAATCGCGCGCGTGCCGCTTGATACGCGCTGTCGAGCGATGATCCGGCGAATGTGCAGACGGTCAGCCCGTGCATTTCGTCTTTTTGCGGAACGTCTTTGCAGCGCAGATCGGTGTCTTTCGCTTGCGCGGTCAGTTGAACGGCGCTCAGGGCGAGTGCAGCGATGAGAAAACGAGCGGTTTTCATGACAGTAGTTTCTCCAATTCTGCAAAATACGTCGGGAAGGTTTTGCCCACGCATTTCGGATCGTTAATCGTCACGCCCACCGGTGAAAACGCGAGCAGCGAGAAGCACATCGCCATGCGGTGATCGTCGTAGGTGTCAATCGCGGCGTGGCGCCATGCGTCCGGCGCTGGCGGCGTGATTTCGATAAAATCCGCGCCTTCGGTCACGGTCGCACCCACTTTACGCAATTCGGTCGCCATCGCCGATAGGCGATCGGTCTCTTTCACGCGCCACGAAGCAATGTTGGTCAATCGGGTGGTGCCGCGCGCGAACAGCGCGGCGGTCGCCAGCGTCATCGCCGCATCGGGAATATGATTGCAGTCCAGCTCGATGCC
>CAYPYQ010000348.1:0-2833 GCA_964414735.1 uncultured Hydromonas sp. | reverse complement strand
GATCAGCTCGGCATCCATGTCCGCGCCCGCATAGCCCAGCGCCTCCACGCTCAATTGGTGAAACTGACGGTAACGCCCTTTTTGCGGACGCTCGTGGCGAAACACCGGCCCCATGCTGTACACGCGCTGCGGGCCGTTATAGGTCAGATTGCTTTCAATCGACGCACGCACCACGCCCGCTGTGAACTCAGGACGCATGGTCAGCTCATCGCCGTTCAAACGATCGGTAAAGCTGAACATCTCTTTTTCCACGATGTCGGTCACGTCGCCAATGCCGCGTGCAAACAACGCGGTCTGCTCCAACACCGGCGCACGCATATTGCGATAGCCGTAACTTTTCAACCAGCCGCGCAGGATGGTTTCCAACGCTTCCCACTGCGCCGCCTCATCCGGCAGAATGTCGTTCATGCCTTTGACGGCGCGGAATTTTTCGGTTTTTGTATTACTCATTATTCAATCGTATTTTTACTAAAATTGTAGGGCGCAATAAACCGAAGGTGCATTGCGCCGTATGTCTCGATTATGCCACCCATTTATTTAAACACATGCGGCGCAATGCGCGAAAATCGCTTATTGCGCCCTACGGGCGGTTAAAACTTTAATTCTTGATAACCAACTTTAGGTAAACCAGCTTGATCTACCAAACATTTCATTTCATAAGAGTGACCTACATTGAACTTGCCTATGACATTAATTTGTATATAGTCATTTCCCCACAAACTACAGCCAACCCCAATTTGAGAAATATTCCCCTTTAAATGCAATTCTTTTTTATATTTCTCTCCCCAAAAACCACTTTCCATATCAATAATGGAAGTATAAAGCTTAGCCTTTTTAGTTGGAGTCTTAGGGGAAATCACCGTTTCATATTCTTTACCTGCGTAAAAATGCACAGCACCAGCATCTCCTTTTGAAGTTTTTTCATTCTGCTTAGGCTTGTCTTTTCTTTTATCTGCTATTTCATCTTCAAAAGCAATCTTGTTAGTTTCTGTCACGATAAAAGCAACATGATTAAAGTCGGGGCGCTCGCAGGAGATTTCATAAAACTTACCTGCCTCAAAATTCTTTTCTTTAAGAAATCCTGTTGCATATTGATAACCTGAGGAATATGGCCCACTGTTTCCCGGTGTTTTGCATTGAATATATAGAGATGGAACTTGAGTCGTTGATAAAGTTATTGCTCTATAGTATTTACCTGTGCTTTGAGGGTGAGCAATGAACGCCGCCATACGGTAGGGGTTATTGGCAAAATTCTGACCATAAATAACTATGGAAGACTCAGATTTGAAATCCTTTGGAGCATCGGGGTAATTTAACACAGGATGCAACATGGCAGACTCATCTGCAGTGCAACCTGCAATCAACGCAATTAACAATAGCGTACTAAGCTTTGTATTCATTTTGAACCTCATCTCACATATAAGTTATGAGCCATATTTATCCTTCACATACTGCTCCACAATCGCCTGAAACTCGGTGGCGATGCCATCACCTTTAAGCGTCACGGTGCGCTCACCATTGACATACACCGGCGCGACAGGGGTTTCGCCCGTTCCCGGCAGTGAAATGCCGATATTGGCGTGTTTGGATTCGCCCGGCCCGTTGACCACGCAGCCCATGACGGCGACGGTCATGGATTCCACGCCCGGATAGACGTCTTTCCAGATCGGCATTTGCGCACGCAAATAGGTTTGGATGCTGTCGGCCAACTCTTGGAAGAAGGTGCTGGTGGTACGACCACAGCCCGGACACGCCACCACCATCGGGGTGAATTGGCGCAAGCCCATGGTCTGCAATATTTCCTGCGCGACGATGACTTCTTTTTCACGCTTGCCATGCGGCTCCGGCGTGAGCGAGATGCGGATGGTGTCGCCGATGCCTTGTTGGAGCAACACGGACAATGCGGCGGTGGAGGCGACAATGCCTTTGCTGCCCATACCCGCTTCGGTCAAACCGAGGTGCAAGGCGTAATCACAACGCTGAGCGAGCGCTTGGTACACGGCGATCAAGTCCTGCACTGCTGAGACTTTGCAGGAGATGACGATTTTATCCGCGCCCAAACCGATTTTTTCAGCGGCTTGTGCGGATTCGAGCGCGGAGGTGATCAGTGCTTCAACCATGACCTGCTGCGCGGTCCACGGTGTCGCACGTGCATGGTTTTCGTCCATGATGCGGGCAAGCACTTTTTGATCGAGACTGCCCCAGTTGACACCGATGCGCACGGCTTTATCGTATTTCGCCGCAATTTCGATCATCTGCGCAAATTTGTCATCGCGGGTGGAGCCTGAGCCAACGTTACCCGGATTGATGCGGTATTTGGACAGTGCCTGTGCGCAGTCGGGATATTCACTCAGCAGTCGATGGCCGTTGTAGTGAAAGTCACCGACCAGCGGTGTGTGGATGCCCATTTCATCGAGTTTCTCACGGATGTACGGTACCGCCTGCGCAGCCTCGGGTGAGTTGACGGTGATGCGCACGAGTTCGGAACCTGCTTGGGTCAATTCTTTCACTTGAATTGCGGTGCCGAGCGCGTCAGCGGTGTCGGTGTTGGTCATGGATTGCACGACCACCGGATGACCGCCGCCGATGATGACTTCATGCGCGCCGTGGCGCACGATGACGCCATGCGTGTGGTTGCGTGCGCTGATACCGACTGAGACTCCCATGTTTACTCCAATTTTATTCAGTTGTATTACTGCAAATCTTTGATGCGAACCACGGTTCTACCGCCTTGCAGCAATGGCGCGAGATCATAAGGCTGGCCTTTCCAGCTCATTTCGACTTTCGTACCATCACCTAATTTGACGGATAAAGGCGCTTCACCGGTGATGCT
>CAYPYQ010000347.1:0-5910 GCA_964414735.1 uncultured Hydromonas sp. | reverse complement strand
GGTGCAGGCGTGCGCCGAGGATTTGCGCGGCGCTGTAATCACTCGGGTGGATGAGTTCGGGGTGCTGCGCCAGTGCGGGGCGCAGATCGAGCAGGGCGGCGTGACAATGTACGCGATAGACTTTGCGCTCGGTGAGGAGGGGTTCGCGCGGGTTCGTCCAGCCCGCATCGGCGAGCAGGCCGTTGACCCAGTGGTACACGGTTTCGTGTACGGTGGTGGCGATGCTGTCGCTGCCGTACCGTACGCCAAAGCTGCCATCGGAAAAGCGCGATTGTTGCCAGTGGGGGCGAGCAAAGGGGTAGCCGATGGCGTTGTCCCAGTCGGCGGTTTCAAACGGGCGATGGATCGCGGGGGTGGCGGATTGGTAGAGCGGCGGTTTGATTTCGGCTTCGACCGCTTGCGCCAGCGCCCAGTCGTCGGGTGTGTCGGAGAGGTCGTCAAATAAATCTTGTGACACGCGAATTGAGGTGATGTTGCGCATCACGTCGTGATTGACCTCGGTGAGCGCGATTTGCGCGAGTAGGTTTTGCATGTTAAATGCCTCGGGCGCGTTCGAGATAAGCGCGTACCATGAGTAGTCCGGCAAAGCCCCATTCGCGGATGACTTCGACCGGCGTGCGGTTGTCAAACGCGCGGTTGCGCGTGCTCATCCAGGCGTAGACCAGATCGCGGTTGTGCGGGAATAGTAGGCGCAGATTTTTGTGGATGCCGAGCAGATGACCGACGCGCTCGTACTGATCGCGGCTGGTGCCGATGGCTTCGCCTTTGCGGTAGCGCGTGAGCGCGGCGCGGTTGGTGTTGGCCAAGCCGAGTAGAGCGGCTTGATCTTCGGTGGACAGTTGCCAGTGCTCGAGCAGCTTCATCACCATTTTGGCCAATGCGCCTTTGTCATCCGTCGCATCTGCTTGTGGTGTGGTTTTGGGGTGGGTTTTAGGAATGGCAGTCATAGTGAACTCCTCAATCGGTGAACCCATTATAACATATTGTTTCGATAGAAACGTTTTTTGTTATTATTGTTTTTTTTGTTTTCGATAGGCTTTGGGGGTGCAGCCGATCCGTCGTTGAAATTGTTGGGTGAAGTAGCTGGCATTGCCAAAGCCATTTTCGGTGGCGATCTGGGTAATGCTTTGCGTGCTGTTGTGTAGCTGCTGTGCCGCTCGTGTCAGCCGGTATTGCATTAAGTATTGTATGGGTGTGGTTCCAAGTATGCTCTGAAAACAGCGCAAAGCTTCGCGGCTGCTGATGTGGGCGGCGCGTGCGATGTCGTTTAATTTCAGCGGGTCGGCAAAGTGCTGATGGATGTATTCGAGCATGGTGCGGGTGCGACGGTGGGCGCTGCTTTCGGGGTGCTGATCTTGCAGCAGTAGGTTTTGAAACTGGATGGCGATTTTTTGACAGGCGCTGGACAGGTGGTTGCGTACGCTCCATTCATAGGCGAACGTTTCATGGGCAAATGCGTCCAATGCGATTTGAATATGGTTCAATATGGATCGTTGCCATTCGGTCTCGGAACGTAGTGGCACTACGGCCAGTAGATGGCACTGGCGCAGCGGTTTGAGGTAGCGTTGTTCTAATATATTGTCATCCGCGCCGCCAATCAGGTCGGTATGAAAGACGAAAGATTGAAGCTCTGCGCAGGGGCTTTCGCAGCGTTCGATGTGGTGCATGACGTTGGCGTTAATAAACGCGCCGTCGCCGGCTTTCAATAGGACGGTGTTTTGCTCGCCCCATGCGAGGGTGATCTGCCCGCGTTTTACCCACAGCAATTCAATTTTGGGATGCCAGTGCCAAGGGATTTGTTGCAAACCAGTGTCATCCAATTGCGTGGCATACACGCCGCAGGGAAATAGAGGTGTGCCGCGTAGCTCTATTTCTCTTTGCTGTTGGTTCAGGGTCAGACGGCAGGCTTGTAGAGGCATGGTGTTGGATAAGAATGAATTTTTGGCGATTTTGTTGTGTTTTGTGGCTTTTATTGTATATTTTATTTAAAAATCTGTCGTTAATATGACATCAATCGTGGTTCAAGTCTATTTAAAAAAGGTGTCATGATGATTTCCAATGTTTTGTTACTGATTATTTATGTGGCATTCATCAGCTTGGGTTTGCCAGACTCTGTCATCGGTGCGGCGTGGCCGTCGATGTACGTCGGTCTGGGCGTGCCGATTTCGTGGGCGGGGATCGTTTCGATGATTGTCGCCGGCGGCACGATCGTGTCCAGCGTGCTGAGTGATCGGCTGATTCGTCGATTCGGCGTGGGGAATATCACTTTGGTCAGTGTGTTAATGACGGCTTTGGCATTGCTGGGGTTTGCGCTGTCTCATCATTTTATCCTGTTGTGTGTATTGGCGATTCCTTTGGGCTTGGGTGCAGGCTCGGTGGATGCGGCGCTGAATAATTATGTGGCGAATCATTATGCGGCCAAGCACATGAGTTGGCTGCATAGCTTTTGGGGCGTGGGTGCGACCATCGGGCCAATGGTGATGGCGTGGGGTTTGTCGCGCTACCAGTCGTGGCATTTGGGCTACTGGGTCATCGGTTTTTTACAAATGTTGTTGGTCTTGGTTTTGTTTTTCTCGCTGCCATTGTGGCGCAAGGTGTCCGTTCTGAGATCGGCTGTTGCGCACGATGGCGAGGGTACGCAGGGTACTGAGGGTGTTTTGTCATTGCGGCAAATCATGCATTTAAATGGGGTCAAGCCGATTTTGGCGGCGTTTTTTTGCTATTGCTCGATTGAGGCGAGTTTGGGTCTGTGGGGTGGTAGTTATTTGGTGCTGGTCAAGCATATTTCGCCCGAATCGGCGGCGCGTTGGGTGGCGGTGTATTATTTTGGCATTACCTTTGGCCGCTTTTTATCGGGGTTTTTGATGATGTATTGGTCAACGCGGCGGATGATTCGTCTGGGACAGGGGTTGATTGCCTTGGGTGCTGTGTTGATGCTGGTGCCGAATTTGCCTTTGTTTTATCTGGGATTCTTTTTGGTGGGGCTGGGGTGCGCACCGATTTTCCCCAGTTTGTTGTATGAGACGCCGAGTAATTTTGGTAAAAAGCAGTCGCAGTCGGTGATGGGGGTGCAGATGGCCAGTGCGTATGTGGGTACTACTTTTGCTCCGCCGCTGTTTGGTTGGCTGGCTGCTCAAATAGGTTATGTGTGGCTGCCGATTTTTTTACTGT
Organism: uncultured Hydromonas sp.; assembly: GCA_964414735.1. Classification (GTDB taxonomy): domain Bacteria; phylum Pseudomonadota; class Gammaproteobacteria; order Burkholderiales; family Burkholderiaceae; genus CTSOIL-112. The sequence continues at coordinate 2,739 of CAYPYQ010000347.1, read as the reverse complement.
CTATTCTGTTGAGTATGGTGGTGATGGTGGAGCATGTGCGACGAAAAGTGACGCACTAAATGCGGGGCTTTGGTGTAATATCCATTCGTTTGGATAATCGTTGATAAAGATCATGTGGATAGATACGCACGCGCATTTTGATGCACCTGAGTTCGATGCGAGCCGCTCGCAGGACTGGGCGCGCGCGTGTGAGTTGGGTGTGGTGGCGCAGGTGATTCCGGCGGTGGCACCGTTTAATTTCGCCACGGTACGCGAGGTGGCGCACGCGCATGAGGGGAGTTTTTATGCGTTGGGCATTCATCCGATGTATGTGATGGATTTGCCGCGTGAAGAATCAATTTCGACTTTGCGAGCGGCGATTGTATCCAGTCTGGATGATGCACGTTTCGTCGCCGTGGGTGAGATCGGTCTGGATGGTTTTGTCACGGATTTGGATTGGGACACGCAGGTGTGGTTTTTGCGCGAGCAGCTGAAATTAGCGCGTGAATTTGATTTGCCGGTGCTGCTGCATGTGCGCCGTGCGGTGGATCCGGTGGGTAAATATTTGCGTAAGTTTGGCGTGACGCGCGGCATCGCCCATGCGTTTAATGGCAGTGATGTGCAGGCCGAGGTTTTTGTGAACATGGGACTGCATCTGGGTTTTGGCGGGACGCTGACGTATGAGCGCTCGCGCCAGATTCGTCGGCTGGCGGCGAACTTGCCGCTCAAATCCATCGTGATCGAGACCGATGCACCGGACATTCCGCCGAATTGGTTGGGCGCGGGTGAGGCGAATTATTCGTATCATTTGCCACGGATTGCGCAGGTCTTGGCGCAGGTGCGCGGTGTGTCAGAGGCTGAGTTGTCGCAGGCTTTGTGGGGCAATACGTTGAATGCCTTGCCGCGTTTGCGTGCGGTTTTAGCCGACGGGGTGTGAGGTGCGGTGGCCGTGGCGTGCCTTGCTGTATGCGGTGACGGCTTTGGGCGTGGTGACGGGGGTGTTTACCTTGGCGCGTCCGTTGGTAGGGCTTGATGTCTGGCTCGGGCTTGCGGGTTTGAGCATCGTGGCATCGCTTGGATTGTGGTTCGTTGGATGGGTTCTCCGCCGTTATTTTTCCTTTAAAAAGTTTTGGGTCTATGAGCTGATCGGTGTGGTGCTGTTCGCCGCTTTGGTGTTCGCGTGGACGAATTGGCGTTGGCACGAGCGCACAGCGCGCATGATTCCCGATGAGTGGAATCGCACGGTGCAGATGATGGCGGTGCGGATTGCGTCCATGCCGACACGTACGGATTATGGTTGGCGGATGCTGGTTCAGCCCACTGTGGAGCAAAGCAAGCACCTGCCGGATATGCCCGAGCAGATGTCGCTGTCGTGGGCGGAGGATGATTTGCCTACGGGTGGGATAGCTGCGATTCGCGTCGGTCAAACGTGGCGACTGCCGCTGCACATCCGCACGCCGCATGCGACGCGCAACGAGGGGGTGTTTGACCCAACGCGCTATTGGCTGGCGAATGACATCGAGGCGCTGGCGTATGTGCGGGTGTATAAGGACACGCCACCGGAGCGATTGCCTCGGTTGGTGGGCACGGATTCGGGCGTGCTGGCGGCGATTGAGAACGGGCGCTTTGATATGCTGCGTCAGATAGATTTGGCGTTGGCAGGGACGAATGCGGGTGAAGCGGCAGGGTTATTCAAAGCGCTTGCGCTGGGCGATCAGGCCGCGATCTCGGGCAAGCAGTGGCAGTTGTTTCAAGACACGGGTGTGACGCATTTGGTCAGTATTTCGGGGTTGCACGTGACTTTGCTTGCGGGGATTTTGGCATGGTTGGCACAACGGCTTTGGCGGCGCAGCGCGTATTTGACCGAGCGCATTCCGGCGCTGTATGTCGCGCAATGGGTCGGGCTGATCGGTGCGCTGTTGTATGCGTTGGTTTCGGGCTGGGGCTTGCCGGCACAACGCACGGTGTGGATGCTCGCGCTGTGGTTGTTTTTGTCACGCTTGGGCGTGGCGCATTCGGGACTGCGGGTGTTGGCGTTGAGCGTGCTGTGGGTGCTGGTCGTTGATCCGTTTGCTGTGTTGTCGGTCGGGTTTTGGCTGTCCTACGGGGCGGTGGCGTGGCTGATCGTGGCGTTTGATTCGGTGGTGATTGAGAAAAATGAGGCATTGGATGATGCGCCGAGAGGGCGGCGTTTGCTGCGCTGGCTGGTGGGTGTGAGCGGTGCGCAGTTGGGCATCTCGTTGTCACTGCTCCCCATGACCTTGATGTTTTTCCGGCAGGTCTCTTTGCTCGGCGTATGGGTAAATTTTATTGCGATTCCGCTGGTGTCTATTTTGTTGCTGCCGTTGTTTTTGAGCGTGGCGGCGTTGGTGCTGTTGGGTTGGGCGCAGCCGGCGCAATGGATGGCACACATTTTGCAATCGGTGTTGCATGGATTGCAGAGCATCGCGCCGTTGGCTCAGCAGCAAATATGGAGCGGGCGCATCGAGTGGTGGCAGGTGCTGGCGGTATTTGTGCTGTCGCTGGTATTGGTCGTGGCGGTGCGTCAACTGTGGCATGGTTGGCGCGTGGTGTCGTGGAAAAAATACGGGGCAATGGTGCTCGGCAGTGCGCTGGCGATGGTTGCGCTGCTCTCCATTCCGCCGAATTACCCGAAAATCAATGAGGGACAATTGCGCGTCACCGTTATGGATGTGGGGCAGGGCACGGCGGTGCTGCTGCAAACCGCGCAGCAAAACTGGCTGTACGACGCGGGGCCGC
>CAYPYQ010000346.1:0-1398 GCA_964414735.1 uncultured Hydromonas sp. | reverse complement strand
CCCGCCGGCCAGCTGCTCGCCTACGCACGCAGCCCGCTCAATGACACACAGATGGACGTACTGTATGAGGTCAGCCTGCCGTTGTTGGAGAATGATGCACAGCTCTCACTCAAAGACCTCACCGCACCGTGGCAGCGCCGCGAGCTACCATATCTTTTGAGCGATCCGGCCTAAACATCCCGCCCGAGAACCTATCCTAAAAAGCAAAACGCGTGTATAATCACGCGTTTTCTTGCATTTGATTTTCCCAATAAAATCAAATCATTATCGGAAAATCTCCGAACCCAACGTCCCCAGAATAAACCACTGTTTCGACGAGAACACCATGAAAAAAGTATTTGTCAAAACCTTCGGCTGTCAGATGAATGAATACGACACCGACAAAATCCACGACGTGCTGCGCGAGCAAAGCGGCCTCGAAAAAACCGAGGACATGGCCGCCGCCGATGTCATCCTGCTGAACACCTGCTCGATCCGTGAGAAGGCGCAGGAAAAAGTATTCTCCGACCTCGGTCGCATCCGCGAGCTGAAAAAGAAAAATCCGAATCTGCTCATCGGCGTAGGTGGCTGCGTCGCTTCGCAAGAAGGCAAAAACATCGTTGCGCGTGCACCCTACGTTGATCTCGTATTCGGCCCGCAAACCTTGCACCGTCTGCCGCAACTGATCGACAAGCGTCATAAAACCGGTCGCTCACAGGTCGACGTCGCTTTTGTCGAAATCGAAAAATTCGACCATCTGCCACCGCCGAAAGTGGAAAAAGCGACCGCCTACGTGTCCATCATGGAAGGCTGCTCGAAATACTGCAGCTACTGCATCGTACCGTACACCCGTGGTGAGGAAGTCTCGCGCCCGTTCGACGACGTATTGACCGAAATCGCCGATCTGGCCGATCAAGGCGTGAAGGAAATCAATCTGTTGGGGCAAAATGTCAACGGCTATATGGGCAAAATGGGGGATACTTCCGAGATCGCTGATTTCGCCACCCTGCTCGAGACCATGACGCACATCGACGGCATCGAGCGCATTCGTTTCACCACCAGCCACCCGACGCATTTCACCGACCGTTTGATTAACGCGTTTGACAAAGTACCGCAACTGGTCAATCATCTGCACCTACCGGTGCAATCCGGTTCCGATCGCATTTTGAGTGCCATGAAGCGCGGCTACACTGCACAGGAATATTTACGCATCATCGAGAAACTGCGCGTCGTGCGTCCCGACATCGCCATGTCCTCGGACTTTATCGTGGGATTTCCGGGTGAAACGCACGAGGATTTCCTCGACACCATGCGTTTGATTGACGCGGTGAAATTCGATGTGAGCTTCTCCTTCATTTACAGCGCGCGTCCGGGCACGCCGGCGGCGGATTTAGAAGATTTGGTTCCGTACAACGAAAA
>CAYPYQ010000345.1:0-7126 GCA_964414735.1 uncultured Hydromonas sp. | reverse complement strand
ACGGAATTGAGTTTTTGATACAGATCGGTGTTGTCATCCGCCGGACCTGAGATGATCAACGGCGTGCGCGCCTCGTCAATCAGAATCGAGTCGACCTCATCGACAATCGCGTAGTGCAGCGGGCGCTGGACGCGCTCGGTGCTGTGGTACACCAGATTGTCACGCAGGTAGTCAAAGCCAAACTCGTTATTCGTACCGTAGGTGATGTCCGCCTGATACGCGGCAATTTTATCCTCGCGCTCCATACCGGCGAGGCTCACGCCCACCGTCAAGCCCAAGAAGTTGTACAACACGCCCATTTCGGTCGCGTCGCGTTTGGCCAAGTAGTCATTCACGGTCACAACGTGCACGCCCTTGTTGGTGATCGCGTTCAGATACACCGCCAGCGTGGACATCAGGGTTTTACCTTCACCGGTACGCATCTCGGAGATTTTGCCCTCGTGCAGCACCATACCGCCGATCAACTGTACGTCAAAATGACGCATGCCGAGCGAGCGTTGCGCCGCTTCGCGCACCACGGCAAAAGCCTCAGGCAGCAGGCTGTCCAAACTCGCGCCATCGGCATAACGTTGTTTGAACTCTTCGGTTTTCGTGCGCAGTTCGTCATCGCTCAGCGCCTGCATTTGCGGCTCTAATTGATTGATTTTTCTGACGATCTTGCGATAACCTTTGAGCAAACGTTGATTGCGCGAGCCAAATATTTTTTGAAGAAGTCCGCTGGCCATGAAAATTTTTACCTTAAAATATGAATAATATCAGCCGCCGGTGCATCCAAATGCCACCCGACGGTTCAAATGGCGCATTTTACCACGCCCCACCACTGAAAACATCTGTATGAACATGAAAAACCGCCCACTGCCGAAAAACGTCTACCAAATCCAAGACAGTTGGCGCATCGCCCCTGTGCTCGCGCAGGCCATGCCGCGCATCGAGACCAACACCCGCCTGACCCTACACATCAGTGAACTGATGCCGACCACACTCAAATCCGGCTGGCGCGCGCATCTGGAGCGCAACAAGCTCACTCTCAAAGTGCCGCATCAAGCACTGGCCATGAAAATCAAGCAGCAAGCACCACTCATCATCGACGGTCTGAAAATGTACGGTTGGGACATACAGGATATGGTGGTCAAAGTCACACAATTCAACCGTCCCGAGTGGATTAACCGCGCACCAAACAAAGTATTGGTTAAAAATCAAAGAGTTATCAGCGAAAAATCCGCCCAACGCATTGCCGAAACCATTGCGCAGTTGGACGAAGACTCACCGGTACGCGCAGCATTACAGCAATTACTCGCCCAGCGCGCCGCCAAACAGCACAGAAGCGATGCCGAATAAGCACCATTTAATTTACAATAAACCAGAGTAATCATTTATTAATAGACCGCAACGTGATTCCACATCCCTACGCCCTCATCGAACTGATCCGCCGCTTAGAAGAGCGTCGATATATTTTCAATGCCGACCCGCAGCCGATCACCGATGCTCTGCGCCACGAAAATGGCGACTGGACGAGCAAACTACGTACCCGCGCCGAGCGCATCGACGTCGATGCACAGCTGCGCCGCATGCTCGATAAAATCGACTCGCGCATCAACACTGTGGTCAAGCTCATCATGCTGTTTTGGTTGGTCAGCGGCTTTATGACCGCACTGGCATTAATGCACGCCGATGCCGTGAATTTTTTCTACGTACTGGTCAGCGTGCTGGGGATCAACTGGATCATGCTGCTGCTCTGGCTCGGCTGGCTGCTGATGAGTAAAGGACAAAGCGCGCGCAAGCATGGCGCGTGGTTCAACCCGCTCTCCTTTATCCGCAGCAAAGACACCCTGACGCAGGCCGCTGTGGACGTTTACGAAGACTACCTGCACCAGCCCGACATGCGCTGGTACTGGGGCAAACTCTCGCACCAGTTTTGGCTCGCCACGCTCACAGGGCTGTTCGCAGGCATCACGCTGATGCTCACCATCCGCCAATATACGTTCAACTGGCAAAGCACCCTGCTCGACTCGCACATGCTGGCCAAACTGGTCGGCTGGCTCAACTGGCTACCGAATAAACTCGGTCTACCCACTATCGACGCACAGACCGTCGCGCACAATCAAACCATCGGCCAAATCGCCGATGCGCGCCAATGGGCAATTCTGCTCATGCTCAGTCTGCTGTTGTACGGCATCATCCCGCGCATCCTCGCATGGCTCGTATGTCGTTTACGCCTCTCGACCAAAGCCCCCGCGCTACCGCTCGAACTGCCGTATTACCAACGGCTACAGCGCCTGTGGACACCGGCGCAAGTCGTCGACGCCGACACCGTGCGTGAGCGCATCCACAGTGGCGCACGCCCGAATCCCGTTGCCAACGCCTTTGCCATCGCCGCCGTACTCGAATCACCGCAGCTCGCCGCCGATCAAAACTGGAGTCGCCATGCGCTGGAGCGTGACTGGTTTCATTGGGGCAATATTGACGGGCGCGCCGACCTCGACAGATTGCAGCAAGAGATGAACCAGCATCCAGTCGCCCTGCTGATCGGCATTCGCGCACATACCGTGCCCGAGCGCGGCACGCTGCGTTTGCTCGAGCAACTCGCGCGTTATGCGCAAGGCGGAATTTGGGTTCAACTACTACCCGAAGCCAACGCTCCGACCGATTTAAGCGCACGTCAACAACAATGGCAAAATGCCCTCGACGCGCTGGATATTCCCCTTTACATCCCATCGACGGACGAACACAAACCATCATGACGATCACCGCACTCAATCTCGCCGTCGTCGGCCACACCAACACCGGCAAAACCTCACTCATGCGCACGCTGCTGCGCGACGTGCATTTCGGCGAAGTCAAGGACGAGGCCGGCACCACGCGCCACGTCGAGCAAGCGACCATCCGCCTGAACCACACCGACCTCGTGCATCTGTTTGACACACCGGGTTTGGAGGACGCCACCGGCCTGCTCGAATGGCTGGAGCAAAACACACCCGCACGTGCGGATGGCATCGAGCGTCTGGAAGTATTTTTAAACAGCGAACTGGCGCAAAACGACTTCAGCCAAGAGGCCAAAGTCATCCGCCAAGTACTCAACAGCAATATGTCCATTTACGTCATCGACGCGCGCGAACCCATCCTCGCCAAATACAAAGATGAGCTGACGCTGCTTTCATGGTGTGCGCGACCGCTGATGCCCGTGTTCAACTTCATTGCCAAGCAAGACCTGCTCGAGTGGAGCGACATGCTCGCACGACGCGGCCTGCATGTACATGTAGGTTTTGACACCGTGGCTTTTGATTTTGAAGGCGAAATGCGCCTGTGGGACAACCTCTCCACCATGCTGCCCAATCGCGGCGTGACCGATGAACTGATCCGCATTCGCCGCGAAGAGTGGCAGCAGCTCGACCACGACGCACGACTGAAAATCGCCGACATGCTGCTCGATGTCGCCGCCTACCAAAGCGAAATTGCCGAAGAAGCCGACCCCGCACCGGCACTGGCGCAAATGCACAGCACGGTCAAACAACTCGAGCGGCAAATGCACGAACAACTGCTGCACCTGTACCGCTTTTATGACAGCGACGTCGCGCCCACCGAACTCAATTTGCAAGAATTTCAACAAGACCCGTTTGACACCGAAGTACTCAAACAATACGGCATCCGCACCACCTCCGGCGCAGCCGCCGGCGCACTGATCGGACTCGGATTCGACGCCGCCACCGCAGGCACATCGCTCGGCATGGGCGCGGCCATCGGCGGGCTGATCGGTGGCATCCTATCCAACGCCTCCACCATCAGCGACAAACTCCAAGGCATCCAAACCATCCACGTAGACCCCGCCACCATCACCCTGCTGGCAACCCGTGGCTTGGATCTGCTCGATGCGATTCAACACCGCGGACATGCCACCCAAAGCAACACCATCACCGTCACCGAACGCCAAGCCCCGTTCAAACCGCACCAACTGCCCGCACCACTGAAAAAAGCCCGTACCCGAGCCAACTGGTCCAGTGCCAATGGCAAATCTGTGGAACAAGCACGCGCCGCGCGAGCGGAAGCGGCGGAAGAATTAGCAAAAGAGTTGAAACGATAAGAGAAATCACGTCATCCCATCGACGCACTCAACCCTGCCGCTGCAATACGATTACAACCATTTTTTATCCAAATCTTGTGCATACTCATCGATTGCCTTGGCATACTGCGCCACATGGGTATCTTGGGTTGTTTTCGTTAAAACACCTAAAAGAGTTGCAACGGCTTGTTTAGAAAGTCCCAAATTATAAAGCGTCATTGCGTGAAAAACCTTGAGTTCATTGGCGTCTGGGAATATCTGTGTCGCCTGCTCCAGTATCTCTTTTGCTTGCTCATACTGTCCGAGTGCACGATAGGTACTCCCTAAACCGAGATAGGCTTCCCGAAGCAAATCACGAGGCAAACCCAAGTCTATCGCCTTGACATAATATGCAACTGCTTGAGCTTCCTGCCCCAAAACATCATGCACACAGGCCGTTTCATATTGGACTCTGGCGTCATTTGGGTTCGTTGCACACAACTCCAGCAATAATCTCTGAGCTTCTGTATTTTGCCCCGCATGACGCAACTCGAGAATCGACTCTAAATTTGATTCACTCATCCGAGCTTCCCTTTTACGCTCAATGCCCATCCCGTATTTTCCGAGCAATCTCTGCTAATTCAGCATCATCAGCTCGCGGACCATCGTGGCTGGAAATGTATCCTTGATAGCTTTCAAACACCTTATCAATATTGGATTTGACCGGCGGCCACTCCGTCATATCAGCGGTTCCGTGCATGGGGAATAATTTCGCATGAATATGATCGACGCCAAAGCCTTCAAAAATCATGCCTGTGCGTCCCACATCGGGTAGCTTTGAGTCTATCAGTTTGCCCACCCTTTTTGATGCGAGCACCAAACCTGCTAACACATCATCCGGCAGATCAAACGCATAGGATGAATAATGCTGCTTCGGAATCACTACACTAAAACCCGCAGTATTTGGAAATATAGATAGAAATGCCAAATAATCCGCGTCTTCATAAATCTTGTGACACGGCATTTCACCTCGGACAATTTTACAAAAAATGCATTCTGTCATAGCGTTTCTTTATTTCTCTTTTTTCTAATCAGTGATCTTATTTTTGCGAGACTGCATGTGATATCGCGACCTCGCAAATCCACCTCAATCCCAACTCAAAATCACTTTGCCGCATTGCCCGCCTTCCATCACGTCAAAGCCTTTTTGAAAATCGTCAATATGGAATCGGTGCGTAATAATCGGCGACAGGTCAATGCCGGTGATGAGCATTTGCTCCATGTGGTACCAGGTTTCCCACATTTCACGACCATAAATACCTTTTAAGGTCAGTGCCTTAAATATGATTTTGCTCCAATCGACCGTGGTGCTGTTCGGCAATATGCCGAGCAACGAGATTTTTGAACCGTTGTACATATTATCGATCATGCCTTCAAACGCTTTGGCCGAGCCGGACATTTCGAGACCGATGTCAAAACCGTGCATGCCGAGTTGTTTGACCGCGCCTTCGATGGTTTCACCTTTGGCAGGATTGACTGTGAGGGTTGCGCCCATTTTTTTCGCAATTTCTAATCGGTAATCACTCAAATCACTGACCACGATGTGACGCGCGCCAGCAAAGCGACAAACGGCGGTCGCCATCGAACCGATCAGCCCTGCACCGGTAATGAGTACGTCTTCACCGATCAGAGGAAAGGACAGCGCGGTGTGCGTGGCGTTACCAAACGGATCCATGATGGCGGCCATTTCGTCACTGATGCGATCATCGAGTTTGACCACGTTTTCCGCCGGAATCACGAGGTATTCGGCGAACGCACCGTCACGGTTCACACCCACGCCAATGGTATTTTCGCAGACATGCAGCTTGCCACGGCGGCAGTTACGACAGTGACCACAGGCGATGTGTCCCTCGCCGGTGACGCGATCGCCAACTTGGATATTTTTTACGCCATTACCAACCTCAGCGACCACGCCGACATATTCGTGGCCGATGGTCATCGGCGTTTGGATGGTGTTTTGCGCCCACTCATCCCATTTGTAGATGTGCAGGTCGGTGCCGCAGATGGCGGTTTTTTTGATCTTGATTTTGACATCGTTGATGCCGACGGTGGGTTCAGGAACATCTTGTAACCAAATGCCTTTTTCGGCACGTGCTTTGACCAGTGCTTTCATGATGTGTGACCTTTATGTTTTATTTTTTAAGTAGTTGGACTTCAGTTGGCTTACTGAATCACGCCCATGGATTTCCCCACCTGCGTAAACGCGGCAATGCAGCGATCCAAATGCGCACGCGTGTGCGCCGCAGAGAGCTGAACACGGATGCGCGCCTGCTCCTTCGGCACGACGGGATAGGAGAAGCCGATCACATAGATCCCCTGCTCAAGCAGCTGTGCAGCCATATCCTGCGCGCGTTTTGCGTCATACAGCATGACTGCGCAGATGGCGGATTCGGTCGGCTTGATGTCAAAGCCGACGGCTTTCATTTGCGCCACGAAGTACGCAGTGTTTTCATGCAAGCGTTCTTGCAAGGTATTGTTCTCACGCAATAATTCAAACGCACGTACACCCGCCGCCGCGACCATCGGTGGAATGGAGTTGGAGAACAGATACGGGCGCGAGCGCTGACGCAGCAGCTCGATGATTTCTTTTTTGCCGGTGGTAAATCCCCCAATCGCACCGCCAAAGGCTTTGCCCAGCGTGCCCGTGATGATCTCAGCCTGCCCGCGCAAACCGAATAGCTCAGTCACGCCGCCGCCCGTTGCACCGACCACGCCCGCCGAGTGCGACTCGTCAATCATAATCATTGCATCGTATTTTTGCGCCAGTGCGTAAATCTGATCCATCGGCGCAACATTACCATCCATTGAGAATACGCCATCGGTGACGATCAGGCGAAAGCGTTGTGCTTGCGCGGCCTGTAATTGTTTTTCGAGATCGGCCATGTCGGCGTTTGCATAACGATAACGCTGCGCCTTGCACAAACGCACGCCGTCGATGATCGAAGCATGATTGAGCGCATCGGAAATAATCGCGTCCTGCTCGGTCAGCAGCGGTTCAAACACCCCACCATTCGCATCAAAGCAGGCGGC
>CAYPYQ010000344.1:0-7401 GCA_964414735.1 uncultured Hydromonas sp. | reverse complement strand
AGTTAAGGAGACGACCATGTTGCATGTACATGCACCTACACACAATCCATTTTATTTGTCTATGGGCGCTTTGTCCGCCCCAGCGCTGGCTGATCTGGCGCCGTTTTTCAATAATCTTCCCGATAATATCTACCAAGACGGTGCTTACCGCAAACGTCGTTTCAGTGCGTTTGTCTATGAAAATGGTGGCGTACGTCGTTTGCCCAAACGCGCTTTTACCCAATCTTCTGAATTCAATCATTTCCAAGGCGATGTGGCGCGCGAGTATGAGGACATGGAAGATGCTTGCTGTACCAGTCCAGGCTTTCAAGAAATGATCGCGCATTTTTGCGCGCAGTCAAAATTAGCCGACGGCGTGGAGCTTGAAATTCACCAATTGCGCATTTTTGCTCAACCCAATGGCATGGCCGAAGTGGCGCCAGAGGGCGTGCATCAGGATGGCTACAATCGCATTGGGATGTTCATGATCAATTATGAAAACCTCGATGGTGGCGAAATCCGCGTGCACCAGACGAAGGACAGTCCGGCTTTTGTCGAGCGTCGTTTCCAAGTGGGTGAATACATTGTGCTTAATGACGAGCTGTTTTGGCACGATGCCAACGACATTCACGCCACATGCTCGGATCGTCCGGGCAATTACGATTTATTCGTCGTGACCGCACGGCAACCGGAATAAGGGAGTTCTATGATCGTTCACGATACTTTGGCGCACGTGGATCGCGTGCGTGCGCTGTTGCCTGCTTTATCACAAATCGCGCCGTCTGGACGAGCGCCGATATTCTTTGATGCCCCCGGTGGTGCGCAGGTGACGCAACGGATGCTGGATGCGATGACGGGCTATTTGTCCCGTTATAACGCGAATTTGGGCGCACCGTATTTTTCCAGCCAGAAAACCGTACAGGTTATGCATCAGGCACGCGAGTCCGTGGCGGCTTTGCTCAATGCGCAGGCGGAGAACATTGTATTTGGTCCGACAGCGACCAATTTGATGTTTGGCTTTTCGCGTGCGATCAGTCAAACCTGGCAGACGGGCGATGAAATTATCGTCAGTGCGCTGGATCATTATTCCAATGTATCCTCATGGCAGCGTGCTGCGCAGGATCGCGGGGTGACGGTGCATCAGGTGCGGTTGGATCCAGAAACGTTGGATTTGGATTACGCGCATTTGGCGAGTTTACTCAATGCGCGTACCCGATTGGTCGCCGTGACGCATGCCTCGAATGTCAGCGGGCAGATCGTGGATGTGGCGCGCGTGGTGGCTTTGGCCAAAAATGTCGGAGCGTTGACCTTCGTGGATGCGGTGCATTATGCGCCGCATCATTTGCTCGATGTGCAGGCGCTGGATTGTGATTTTTTGGCGATTTCCGCATATAAATTCACGGGGCCACATGTGGCGGCTTTATACGCAAAAACCAAGCATCTGGAGCGGTTACAGCCGTATAAAGTAGAGCCAGCGGCGTGCGTGAATCCGCATCAGTGGGAGCAAGGCACGCAGAACTTTGAGGGCTTGGCCGCACTGAGCGCGACGGTCGAATATTTGGCAGATATGGCTGCGATGGTCGGATTTGCTGGGCGTGCGCCTGCTGCGGCAACGCTGCACGAACGGCTGGTTGCCAGTTTTGCTTGGATGCATCAGCATGAGCAAGATTTGTCGGCATATTTCTTAGCGCGTTTGCGTGCTTATCCGCAGATCACGTTGTATGGGCGGCATGAAGTGCAGGGACGTACGCCGACGTTTGCCTTTCGGATTCAGGGGCGCTCTCCGCGAGAGCTCAGCGAATTTTGTGGGCAATACGATGTATGCGTCGGCGACGGACATTTTTACGCACAGGGCTTGGTGAACCACTTGGGGCTTATGGATCAAGGAGGTGTGAATCGTTTGGGCTTTTTGCACTACAATACGCGATCCGAAATCGAACGATTTTTTGAATTGCTCGATGTGTTTTTATCCCAGTCCTGAATGGTTTTATCATGTCCCTGTTAATCGCTCCACCCATTACCCCTATTGATCAACGCTTTACAACCATGTGCGAGCAAGGGATAGTGGTGATGGGTGCGGCGGATGTCTGTGCGGCGGTCGGTGTGCCAATGGAGGCACTCGCCGCGCTTACGCCTGCGTGGGAGCGACTGAGTCGTGACGAATATCTCAAAGACGGTGGGCGCTACCGCCTGCGCCGGCATTCGTGTTTCGTTGTGAGCGATGGAGTGCTGACGCAAACCGAGCATCGTGCGCATTATCAGCCGGTGGAGTACAACGCACTGCACGGCGGGATGCGCCGCTGGTTCGAGCCGATGGAAGCCGAGGTGGCTGCTCATCCTGCATGGCAAAGTTTGATTAAGCGCACGGCGCAGATGTGCTCGGAGGTTGATCCCGTGGTGCAGAGCACGGATGTTTGGCATATCGAAGCGCATCAATTCCGCATTGACACCACCGATGGCATCGGTCGCCCAACGCCTGAGGGCGCGCACCGTGACGGCGTGGATTTCGTCATGGTATTTCTACTCGATCGCGTCGGTATCAAAGGCGGTGAAACTCGGGTTTTTGAAGCCAATGGGTCAAACGGTCAGCGTTTTACCCTGACCGAGCCGTGGTCGCTGCTGTGGATGAATGACGCCAAAGTCATCCATGAGTCCACTCCCATTCAGCCGACCGCCGAACACGGTCACCGCGATACGCTGGTGTTGACCTTCCGACGGGATGGTTTTTTAGGTGGCTGATGTCTCATCAAAAATATATGAAAACTCAGTGCGAATGATTGAGGCAAGGTGTTGCTTTGACTCATGAAGCGGCCTTGAGTAGGTTTTGAATGGATTCATTGATGCTTTGGTCTTGCGCGGATGTGCGCAGCGCTTCTCCAATCAAGCAAATACAGGGCGCGTCGTTTTCCAATCCGCCGGACTCGCCCATATACTGTAAAGTTGTGCGGTGAATGGTTTCGTTGTGCCAACTGGCGCCGTAGACAATGATGACAGGAGTATGTGGAGCAAAGCTTTTTTCCAATAGTGTGCTGGCGATGAGTTGACGTTGTGCGCGGCTCATGTAGAACACCAGTGTTTCATCAGGTGTAAGGTCGTGATGCCAATGGCTTTCCGGCTGCTGTTCGCCTATGGTGGCGGTGAGCAGTCGCACGCTGCGCGCTATGCCGCGTTTGGTCAGAGCCGTTTTGGCGCTGGCAGCTGCGGCAAAGGCGGATGAAACTCCGGGAATAATTTCAAAGGATAAACCGGCGCTTTGCACTGCTTCGATTTCTTCATCCAACCGACCAAAAACGCTTGGATCTCCGCCTTTGAGTCGAACGACACAATCGTATTGCAAACCATAATGGATCAGCAGTTGGTTGATCTGTGTCTGCTTTTTTGCTTCACAGTGTGCCGCGCGTTTACCGACGTTGATCAAAATGGCGTTGGGATGTGTGTATGTCAGTAATTCTCGGTCAATCAACGCATCGTACAGTACCACTTGCGCTTTTTTCAAGGCATTCATGCCGCGCATAGTAATTAAATCGGCGGCTCCTGCGCCTGCTCCCACAAATAAGATTTTCGATGTCATATTTGGCCTTCAGAAAAAATCATGAAACGTATCTTAATTGATGCAGTTTTGTTGCAAAGCACAAACAAAGTGCGCAAATGCACCATCGGTGCGTCATATCTCCTTTGTGTGGTGCAGGTTGTTTGGAGAAGCTTCTATAAAGTTTCATCCCATCGAACAATTGAATTGATGAATATGGATGGGCGCGGTTATGAAAAATGTGGTGGTAATTGGCAACGGCATGGTGGGTTATAAGTTTTGCGAGAAGTTTGTGACTAAAGGAGGGATGAGCTCACATCGTGTGACGGTATTTGGCGCTGAACCGCGAGCGGCTTATGATCGCGTGCATTTGTCTGAGTATTTTTCGGATCGCAATGCGGATAAATTATCCATGTGTCCGTCCAGTTGGTATGCCGAGCAAGGCATTGATTTAGTGATCAATGATGCGGTGGTATCGATCAATCCCAACGCTCGAACCGTCACAAGCCTGAGTGGTCGAGTGGCCTCGTATGACACCTTGATTTTGGCGACCGGCTCATCCTGTTTTATGCCATCGATTGAAGGTTCTGAAAAGCAGGGTGTATTTTTATATCGCACGATTGAGGATCTGGATGCGATCATGGCTTATGCCGCGAACTGCGGTAGTGCTGCGGTTCTGGGCGGCGGCTTGTTGGGTTTGGAGGCCGCCAAAGCCTTGGTGGATATGAAGCTCAAGGCGCATGTGGTGGAATTTGCCCCGCGTCTGATGGCGCGGCAGTTGGATGATGCAGGTGCGCGTTTGCTCAAACATAAAATCGAATCGGTCGGCGTGAAAGTGCATTTGAGTAAGGCGACTGAAGAGATCGTCGGTGACGGCTATGTGCAAGGTTTGCGGTTTGCCGATGGCGAGTTATTGAAAACCGATATGTTGGTGGTATCGGCCGGTATTACGCCGAACGATCAATTGGCACGGGTCATGGGTTTGGAAGTGGGGCATCGTGGTGGAGTTGTGGTTAACGATGTCTTGCGTACCTCGGATGAGCATATTTTTGCGATTGGCGAATGTGCGTTGCACCATGGCATGATCTATGGTTTGGTCGCTCCCGGCTACGATATGGCGGAGGTGGTGGCGCACAATCTGCTCAATGATGAGGCATCACGCAAAGTATTCAAAGGTGCGGATATGTCCACCAAGCTCAAGCTCATTGGCATTGATGTAGCGAGCTTCGGTGATCCGATTTGTGCGCACAGCAATGGCCAAGAGCAATCTCTGCCCATCGTGTTTGAGGATGCGACCCAAGGTGTTTATAAACGCATCAATATCAGCGTGGACAGCAAACGTTTGGTCGGCGGTGTGCTGGTGGGTGATGCGAGTGAATACGGCATATTGCAACAGATGTGTGTCAACGGCATGAAGCTGCCTGAGCATCCGGAGCGTTTGATCATTCATACCGGCAGTGCGGAAAGCGGCGGCATGAGCGTGACCGACTTGCCGGACAGCGCGCTGGTCTGCTCTTGCGAGAGCGTGAGCAAAGGTGCGATCTGTGCGGCTGTACAGGATGGTTGCGACAGCATTGCGGATTTGAAAACCTGTACCAAAGCAGGTACGGGCTGTGGTGGTTGCCTGCCGATGGTGAAGGATTTAATGGAAGCAACGTTTAAATCCATGGGCAAAGAGGTCAAGAAAACCATCTGCGAGCATTTCCCTTTATCCCGTCAGGAACTGTATCACCTGATTCGCGTTAAAGGCTATCACAGTTATAACGATGTTTTGACGCAAGAAGGGCTCGGCGATGGTTGTGAACTGTGTAAACCACTGGTGGCATCATTATTGGCCAGTATTTGGAACGATCCGATTCTGAACAATAACAATGCAACGGCACAGGATACCAACGATCGTTTCTTAGCTAATATTCAAAAAGGTGGAACCTATTCGGTAGTACCCCGCATTCCGGGGGGTGAAATCACGCCGGATAAATTATTAATCATTGCACAGGTGGCGAAAAAATACCAACTCTATACCAAAATCACCGGCGGGCAGCGCATCGACTTATTCGGCGCGCAATTGAACGATTTGCCAGCAATTTGGTCGGAGCTGATTGAGGCCGGGTTTGAAAGCGGTCATGCCTATAGCAAATCACTGCGCACGGTGAAAAGTTGTGTCGGTAGTACCTGGTGTCGTTTCGGTGTGCAGGATTCGGTGAGCTTTGCCATTGAAATTGAAAACCGCTACAAAGGTTTACGCGCCCCGCATAAATTCAAATCAGCCGTATCGGGCTGTATCCGTGAGTGTGCAGAAGCGCAGAGTAAAGACTTTGGCATCATTGCGACTGAAAAAGGTTGGAATATCTATGTTTGCGGCAATGGCGGTTCTAAACCCCAACATGCTGTACTGCTCGCAACGGATGTGGACTCTGAAACGTGTATTCGTTATTTGGATCGCTTCCTCATGTTTTACATTCGTACCGCCGATCCGCTGACCCGTACGGCCACATGGCTGAATAAATTAGATGGCGGTCTGGACTATCTCAAAGATGTCGTCATCGACGACCGTCTGGGCATTGCTGCGGAATTAGAAATACAAATGCAGCACCACATCAACACCTATGTGTGTGAGTGGAAAGATGCCATTGAAGACCCAGAAAAACGCAAACGCTTCCGTCATTTTGCCAATAGCGACGCAAGGGATGAAACCATCCGCTTTGTTGAAATGCGTGGCCAGCGGATTCCCGCGAACTGGTCATAAATTGGGTTGGTTATTTCGATTGAATGAGTCGGAATTCAATACATCGGTTCAGTTCTTATAGGTCAATTCACATCGTAAAAGGTAAGTGTATGAGTGGTATTCAATGGATCAAGGTGGGGCAGGTAAAGGATTTTCCGGCAGACGGCGGTTTGTGCGTGCAGGCAGCGCAGCGGCAAATTGCGATATTTAATTTTGAGCGTCGGGGCGAGTGGTTTGCCACGGACAATCAATGCCCACACAAACAGCAGATGGCGATTTCACGAGGCATGATCGGTTCGCATGGCACGGACTGTGAACCGAAAGTGGCGTGTCCATTTCATAAAAAAACTTTTTCTTTGCAGGACGGACGTTGCTTGTCAGGTGATGGGTTTCAATTGAAGACCTATCCGGTCAAAGTGGAACGAGATGAGGTTTGGGTGGGTGTGGAATAGGTGGTTTTCGGATATTTATTGAATAAATTTGGGTGCTTTTATTTTTGATTTTTTACTTTGAGGAGAGCAGGATGGTCATTGATACGGTAACGGGCAAGGACATCAGCGGGAACAAGCCATTGGATAAGTTGAACGTCTTTTCATTCAAAGGCGTGCAAATGCGCACCTTCCACATCACATGGTTTTCATTTTTTCTGTGTTTTTTTGCGTGGTTTGGTTTGGCGCCATTGATGCCCACCATTCGTCAGGAATTGGGTTTAACCAAGGATCAGGTAGGTAATATCATCATTGCATCGGTTTCCTCAACCATCATCTCACGTTTGATTATGGGGCATCTGTGTGACACGTGGGGTCCGCGTAAAACTTACGTGATGATGTTGGTATTGGGGGCAATTCCGGTAATGACGGTTGGCTTGGCGCATGATTACACGACTTTTTTATTATTCCGCTTTTGTATTGGCATCATCGGTGCATCGTTTGTGATTACGCAATTTCATGCAGGCATGATGTTTGCGCCACAGGTCAAAGGTACGGCGAATGCGGTTGCGGGTGGTTGGGGTAATCTCGGTGGCGGTGTGACCAATATGGTGATGCCGTTGATCTTTGCCTTCATCGTTGGGATGGGTTATACCAAAGCTGAAGCATGGCGCTATGCGATGGTCATTCCGGGTGTGGTGATGTTGTTGACTGCGTTTGTTTATTACAAGTACACCAAG
>CAYPYQ010000343.1:0-1397 GCA_964414735.1 uncultured Hydromonas sp. | reverse complement strand
CGCATGGGCAAGTCGCGATGCTGCGTAACGGTGATGTGTGGATGACCCAAGTGACGGGCGTGGGCTGCTCGGCGACGGCGCTCATCGGCGCTTTTGCGGCGGTTCAACCCGATGCGTGGCGTGCGACCACGGCGGCGATGGCGTATTGGGGGGTGGTCGGTAAAGTGGCTGCGGAGCAGACGCGTGCATTGGGTGCGGGTGTGGGGACGTATGCGACGAAACTATTGGATGTGACTCAGAATCTGGACGAGCAGACTTTTGTTCAGCGTTTGAATATTTCTTGTAACCGCATTGAGGTTTGAGATGGATGTCAAAGACAAGTTTCAGACAAAATTCAAACGGGGTGAGCACGAAGTGCGCGAACTGCTGCGCGTGTATCTCGTGACCGATGATGCTTTATGTGTCCACCATAACTTAATGGATGTGGTGCAAATGGCCGTACGTGCTGGCGTGACCTGCGTGCAGCTGCGCGAGAAGCATTTATCCACGGGGGCTTTTGTCGCCAAGGCACGAGCGCTCAAAGAACTGCTGGATCGTTATGCGCCAGATGTCCCGCTGCTGATCAATGATCGTGTGGATGTGGCATTGGCAGCGGGTGCTGACGGCGTTCATGTCGGTCAGGACGATATGCAGCTGGCGGATGTGCGCGCATTGATGCCGGAGGGTTTGATCGGTTTGTCGGTGCATTCGGCGCAGACGATGCAGGCGGCGATGGCTCAGCGCTCTTTGCTGGATTATGTCGGGCTGGGACCGATTTATCCGACCATGACGAAAACGGATGCGGCTGAGCCGGTGGGTTTGGATGGCATTGCGCAGATTCGTGCGATGAGCAGCGTTCCGCTGGTGGCCATCGGCGGCATAGGCGTGGATAACGCGCAGGCGGTGATGCGGCAGGGTGCGGATGGGGTTGCGGTCGTCAGTGCGATTTGCTCGGCAGCGCAGCCGGATCATGTGGTGCAACATTTATCAACGATGGTGCGGCAGGTTTTGAGTGTGCAGCCGAATCGTATCTCAGGAGTAAAAGGAGGCACACGGTGAAACAACACTATCCTCGGGTTTTGAGTATTGCCGGGTCGGACAGCGGTGGTTGCGCGGGTATTCAGGCGGATTTGAAAACCTGTGCGGCGCTGGGTTGTTTTGGTATGACGGCGATCACGGCAATTACGGCGCAAAATACCGTGGGCGTGCATGCAGTTCAGGCATTGACACCGGAGATTTTACGTGCGCAGATTGATGCTGTGGTATCTGATATGGGTGTGGATGCGGTGAAAATCGGTATGCTGCACAGTCCGGAAATCGTGCAGGTGGTTGCCGATGCTTTGCGCCGATATGAGTTGAAGTATGTGGTGCTGGATCCGGTGATGGTGGCCAGCAGCGGTGATCGTTTGATTGCCGCT